>JAUWTC010000004.1 GCA_030609785.1 Holophagae bacterium | reverse complement strand
GCGTCTCTGCGTTGATTTCTTTGTCCCTCCGCCCGAAGGGCCAAAGCAATTCGTTCGACGAATTGCTACAGCATCTCCCGCAGATACACCCCTGTGTACGACTTCTCACAGGCTGCCACCTGCTCGGGGGTTCCGGCCGCAACGAGGGCGCCTCCACCATCGCCACCTTCGGGTCCCAGGTCGATGATCCAGTCGGCGACCTTGACGACGTCGAGGTTGTGTTCGATGACGACGACGGTGTTGCCACGATCGACCAGGGCCCGGAGAACGCCGAGCAGTCGCCGGACATCGTCGAAATGAAGGCCGGTGGTCGGTTCATCCAGGAGATAGAGAGTGGTCCCGGTTGCCCTCTTGGCCAACTCTCTCGACAGCTTGACGCGTTGGGCCTCGCCCCCCGAAAGGGTCGTCGCCGCCTGCCCCAGATGGATGTAACCCAATCCAACAGCCGTCAGGGTGTCCAGAACACGCTTGACCTTGGGCACCGGGGCGAACACTTCTCCGGCCTGGTCGATGGTCAGGTCGAGCACTTCCGCGATCGTCAGTCCCTTGTAGCGGACCTCCAGGGTCTCCCGGTTGTAGCGTGAACCCCCACAGACGTCACAGGTGACGAAGACGTCGGCCAGGAAGTGCATCTCGATGCGGACCTGACCCGCACCCTGGCAGGCCTCGCACCGGCCGCCCTTGACGTTGAAGCTGAAACGCCCGGGTTTGTAGCCCCGCGCTCGCGCCTCGGTCGTTCCGGCGAACAGGGAGCGGATCGGGTCGAAGACCTTGGTATAGGTCGCCGGATTGGATCGGGGCGTACGCCCGATCGGGCTCTGGTCGATGGCGATGACCTTGTCCAGGTTCTCAGCCCCATCGACGGCGCCGTGCTTCCCGGGCCGAGCCAGGGTCCCATAGACCTCACGTGACACCGCCTTATGAAGAATCTCGTTGACCAGCGTCGATTTCCCCGACCCGGACACACCGGTGACGCAGATCAAGCACCCCAGGGGAAAGGCGACATCGATGTTCTTGAGGTTGTGCTCGCGCGCGCCGCGAACCACCAGGTCTCGGCCGATCCCCGGGTTTCGGTGGGCAGGAACAGGGATCGCCTCCACGCCGGACAAGTACCGGCCGGTCAGACTCTCCGGAGCTTTCAGTATTGCCTCCAGCGGCCCCTGGGCCACAACTTTCCCACCATGCCGGCCCGCACCCGGCCCAAGGTCGATCACCCAGTCCGCCTGACGAATGGACTCCTCGTCATGTTCGACAACGACCACGGTGTTGCCGAGATCCCGCATGCCGAAAAGGGTGTTCAAGAGCCGCTGGTTGTCCCGCTGGTGAAGGCCGATCGAGGGCTCGTCCAGAACGTACAGCACCCCCATCAGCTTCGACCCCACCTGGGTTGCCAGCCGAATCCTCTGACTCTCGCCGCCGGAAAGCGTGCCCGCCATTCGGTCCAGGGTCAGGTATTCCAGTCCGACCGACTCCAGGAACATCAGGCGGTCTCGGATCTCCCGCAAGACCTTGGTCACGATCTGCTGGTCTCGCTCGGACAGGCTGATGTCGGCAAACCAGGCTCGCGCCCGGTGAATCGGCATGGCCGACACCTCCGAGATGCCGGCGCCGTCGACGAGGACCGCCAGAGACTCAGGCCTAAGGCGGGCGCCGTTACACGCCGAACAGGTGGCAAATGACATATAGCGCTCGAGCTCTCGCCGAATTTCCTCCGAGGCCGTCTCGCCATACCGCCTCTCGATCCTGGGAACCAACCCTTCCAATCGATCTCGGAAGCGGTAGGCGCCCTTTCTGCCCTCCCATACGAAATCAAACTCGTCATCGGACCCAAAGAGAATCAAGCGGCGAACAGCTTCAGGAAGATCCCGCCACGGCGTTCTCAGGTCAAACCCAAGGGTCGCCCCCAGTTGGCCCAACAGCCGTCCGAACCACGATGCGCCACCGTTGGTCACCGTAGCCAGGCACCCGGCGCCAATGGACCGGGTGGGATCCAACACCAGCTTTTCGGGGTCGATCTCCCTCAAAAAACCCAGGCCCGAGCACTCCTGGCACGCACCCTGCGGCGAGTTGAAGGAAAAAAGACGCGGCGAAATCTCCGAGAATGAAAAGCCACACTCCAGACAGGCCAGAAGCGAAGAGAGTTGGATCTCCGATTGACCGTCAACGGCAATCCGAACCAACCCCTCACCAACCTTGAGTGCGGTCTCCAGGGATGCCGCCAACCGGCTCTCGACGCCCTCCCGGACGGAGAGGCGGTCGATGACCACCTCAATCGTATGCTTCCGTTTTCTGTCCAGTTCGGGCCTGTCGATGATTTCGACGACCTCACCGTCGACCCGTGCCCGAACGAATCCCTCCCGCCCCATCTGCTCGAACAGCTTGCGGTGCTCTCCCTTGCGATCCCTGACGAGGGGCGCCAGGACCAGGAACCGGCTTCCATTGGGGAGCCTGAGGATCCGGTCGACCATCTGATCAACGGTCTGAGACTGGATCGGCGTGTGGTGCTCAGGACAGTAGGCCACCCCGATCGAGGCCCACAACAACCTCAGATAGTCGTGAATCTCGGTGACGGTGCCTACGGTGGATCGCGGGTTCCTCGATGTGGTCTTCTGCTCGATCGAAATGGCGGGGGAGAGTCCCTCGATCAAATCGACGTCGGGCTTCTCCATCTGATCCAAGAATTGCCGCGCGTATGCCGACAGGCTTTCGACATAGCGTCGCTGCCCTTCTGCAAAGAGCGTGTCGAAGGCCAAGGAACTCTTACCCGACCCCGACACTCCGGTGATGACCACCAGTCGATTCCTGGGAATCGACACATCGATATTGGCGAGGTTGTGTTCCCTCGCGCCCCGAATAACGATCTCATCACGCATGATCGTCCGCTGTCAGTCCATGCATCAAAGCCCCCCGGAATTCAACCGAGAAGGAACCGATTGTATTCTGAGTTCGGGTTGAGGGCCCGTAGAGTTCATGGTCCCTGCCACAACCAGAGATGTGGGACGTCCTCATTGAAATCCCTCAAACCCTTGATGCGCCATGCGCATCCAAAGCTAGGAGGGGGGCCGGATTGGCCCAACAGTAACCCAAAAACCTCTATGCTTTTCTCTCGGGCCAATACGGTGCACGCTCCTAGCTTTCCTTCATGGCCTGATCGGCCTCCCGGTCCAGTGTCCGTTGCCTCAAGGTCTCTCTCTTGTCGTGCAGCTGCTTGCCGCGGGCCAGGGCCAGGCGAACCTTGATCCAGTTCCCGTCCAGTACGACCTCGATCGGAACGACGGTCAACCCCTTTTCCACAACCTTGGACGCCATGCGAAGAATCTCCCGCTTCTGCAACAAGAGCCGTCGGCGCCTCAGGGGGTCGTGTCCGGAGTAGCCGGAATGTTCGTAGGGGCTAATATGACAGCCCACCAGAAACGCTTCGCCTCCCTTGAAGGCCACATGGGCCTCCTTGAGGTTGATCCTGCCGGCTCGAATGGCCTTGACTTCCGTTCCGACCAGCTCGATGCCGGCCTCCACCATCTCCAGAAGATGGTAGTCGTGCCTGGCCTTCCGGTTGGTGGCCATGACCTTTCGCTGGCGTTCAGGCATTCAAACAACTCGAAGGAGGGCGTCAACCACGCGTGAATCGAATTGGCGACTTCCTTCCGTCCGCATGGTCTCGACCGCTCGCTCAGGTGTCACCGGACGGCGATAGCTATCCGGCGACGTCAAGACATTCCAGACTTCGGCCACATGCACGATTCTGGCCAGCAGGGGAATTGCTTCGCCGGCCAATCCGTCCGGATAGCCGCCGCCGTCCCATCGCTCATGGTGATGCCTGATGGCTTCTGTGATCTCACCCAATCCGGCTTCGGCGACGATGCGTTCACCCTCTACGGCTTGGTTCCGGTAGCTCCGTCGTTCTTCAGGGCCGGGCGCCTTCATTCGATACAGGCGTTCGTAGTCCAGGTCCAACATGCCGACATCGTGGAGAAGGCCGGCGAGCGCCGTCGTTTCGCATTGCACCCTGGGAAGGCCGAGGTCCTGTGCCACCAACCACGACAGGCGAGAAACCGAAAGGGCGTGTTTCTCAAGGTGGACGAATTCCCGGCCCGGCGGCCTCAGGAGGCCGCGAGCAAGCCGATTCCGAGAAAAACGTATGATCGATTGTGTGGAGATTTCACGCGCTCTCCGGCCCAGTCGATGCATCATTCGGGGTACAGAACCACTTTCTGCACATCCCACGGCCCCCCCGACTACGGCCCACCCGTCACTGAAAACCAGGACCACTGCGCCGGTGACCTGCGGGCCGATCTCCCGTCTCTGGTCTTCCCGGGTGACAGTCTGGACCGACCATGAGTCAGGTCCAGGTGGTTCCAGTCCCTTGTTTCTCAATGCATCGCCCTGATGGTGAAGCAATGGCGCCAAATCGTCGGCACCCAGACCTTTGACAATAATCACTTTTGAGCCCACACCGGATCCATCTGCGATCGTCAACGCCGCAAGGCTGATTTCCGGCTCTCGCGCCACTTCGGCCGAAAAACACCGGTACAGCTGCTCCAATCCAGTCCGGTCGAGGACTGCTCCAGCCGGCTCCGCCGTCACGGGGAGTTGGAGCGCCGGGGTGATTTCTTCCGGTGCCGACTCGAAAGGTGTTTCCGGCGTCAAACCCTCAATCACACCAGTCAAGCGGGCCAGCTTCAAGAGGTCCGCAGCGATCGATCGGGCGGATTTCTCGTCTTCGTCAGCAAAGGGGCGTCTCCGTCCCTTGTCCCGAACGTCGACAAAACCCACCAGGCGACTGTCTCCATACAACGGCGTCAGCAGCATGTGCCCGCTTCCCGCCGCATGGAGGATGTCGAAGAGGTCCGGACTTTCATCCCGGTGGTTGACAATCAGTGGCTTGTCCCGCATTTCACGTGCCTTGAGCACAAGCGGCGACCGGGCCTCGTGCCGAACGGCCGCAGCCTCTCGGCGACCGAAACCGTACTGGGTTGCCAAGAGGTAGGCGCCGTCCGAGGCCAACAGATACAGTGCGGCCTTCGTGCTATTGACCTCCTCGAGGAAACGAAACAGTGTTTCCTTGAATGATCGCTCTATCTCCGGCGTCCAACCCTGTAACGTAACGGCCATATTCTCAATCCTTGCGTCGATCCTACGGGAAACCCGCCTTAGAGGCAATCTCTGCCGGTGTTATCTCTCTTCCTTCGCCTCGCTTCGTGCCAATTTTCCTCTTTGGCTTCCCAGCATCCCAGCCTTCTTCCCTCTTGGCGGTTCAATTACCTGTTAGCTCGCCCCCTTAGGTTCCGGCTCCGGCGGGTTGGATGATAGTATCGGGTTGATGGTCTTGTTGTTTTCTCTTGCCGTGGCGGCGGCTTTGCTCGCACCAGCCCCTCTCACCGTCCACATCGCGCCCGAGCATCAATCCCTGGATGTCCGGGTGGAACTCAATGTCCCGCTTCCGGAAGTGTTCGTGGAAGCCCTTCCGTCGGGGGGCGTAGTCCGTGTGATCTACCCCCTCCGGGTTCGTTCGAGACGAACCTTCTGGTGGGACGGGCGCGTGTGGAAGGGCGAAATGACCAGTCAAGCCTCCTTTGACCCGATCACCGGCAGGTACCGCTGTGATTTGCTCCTTGACGAGATCATTGTTGCCTCGCGGGAGGTCGACACCATGAACGACGCCGTGAACTGGCTGAAGGCCCCGCCATCGGTTCGATTGGTCGTCAGTGATTTCAAGAAACTCAATCGACTCTATCTTCGAGCCCGTGCGGTCTTTTCGACGTCGACGACGTGGTTGGTGTTCCCCGATCGGGAGGGTACCGAATGGGTGACGGTTCCCGTCGTCCAGAGTCCTGCCGAAGCCGAGACGCCGAGCGAAACCCCTCAAGCGGACTCAGGCTGACGCCATGGCCCTTAACTTCCGGGCCTGGCATCGGTATCGAAAGGAGAATCGCTTTCTCCTGACGGTTTTTTCCGTCCTTCTCCTGCTGTCGTCCGGGGCCTTCTTTCTTTTTCAACGAACTCAAGAGGCCTCCTCCCAGGAGTTGACCAACCGGTTACTCCTGTTTGTTCTCTGGTATCTCGACGTCTCCTTGATCCTGGTGCTCTCATTCATCATTGTCCGGAGCCTGATCAAGCTCCTTTTGGAACGTCGCGCCGGCATTCTCGGAGCACGGTTCAGGACAAAATTGATTTTGACCTATATCGCCCTGACCTTCGTGCCGGCGATCTTCATCTTCCTGATCGCCACCAATTTGCTTCAGCACTCAATCGACCGTTGGTTTTCTTCACCGGTCGAAGATATTCTCCGAGGAGGTCGGGGCCTCGCCGTAGAGTTTCGGGAGACGATCGAAGCTCGATTGGAGCGCCAGGCGGCCATCGCGGCCGCCCAGTTGGAGAGTCGCCCCGGAGGCCGGTCTCTGGCCGACCTCCAGCGGGTGATGGCCGTCGATCTCCTGGCCCTCTTCGATGACGACGTCTTGGTTGAAGCCGTTGCTGATCCACGGAAAATTTCGGCGCCCGTACCCGAACTCCACTGGCGGGAACTGGATACTCAAGGCGTTCGCGTCGAGCGATGGCGGGGCGGACTGCTGATCAGAGCCTGGACCCCCTTCGGTACGGAGAACGGACGCCTCGTCGTCGGAGCCATCCTCCCCAGTAACCTCTTGCTGCACCTTCAACGCGCAACCGATGCAGACGCCCAATTTCAGGAGATGAAAGCGCAACAGGGCACGGTCACGGCCACCACCATCCTGGTCTTCCTGTCGGTGACCCTGCTCCTCCTGTTCTCCACGGTCTGGGTCGGTCTGTACCTGTCGAGGCGATTTACCGAACCCTTGCTCGCCGTTGTCGATGCCACCCGACGGGTGGCGGAGGGTGACGCTCTTGAAGAAGTTGTCGCCCCCGCCTCGGATGAGGTTGAGGTCCTGGTGGACTCCTTCAACGCGATGGTTCGGCGCGTCCGGGCGACCGAGCAGGAAATCCTGTCCTCGAACCAAGAGTTGGCGACACTGCTGGCGACGATCCCAACGGGAGTCCTGACGCTGAGTCCGGACAACGCCCGCTTTCGACCCAATGCCGCTGCCGCCATCATGTTGGGCCACACGCAGTGGCAACGAACCTGGCAACCAATTGATGCTCTGGAAACACCGGGCCTCGAGGAGCTTCGTCTCTATCTCGAAAGCGCCGACCCACTCCGACAACGACTTGAAATCGACCTGACCGTCGATGAGGAAACGTGCCACATCGAGGTGTCCCGCAGACCTCTTGCCGGAGGTGGCTCGGTTGTCGCCATGGACGATCTGACCGAACTGGTGGCTGCGCAACGTCAGGCCGCGTGGAGTGAGGTCGCCCAACGGATCGCCCATGAGATCAAGAACCCCTTGACGCCGATCCGGTTGGCCGCCGAACGGGTTCAACGACGAGTCGATGGTCTTGGGGGTGAACTCGAGCAGGTTCTCTCGTCCAGTTGTGAGGCGATTGTCGCCCACGTCTCCGGGCTCCAGGCCCTGGTCGACGCCTTTCACCAGTATGCGCGAATGCCTGCCATCACCCCCCAACCGTGGTCGATCAACCGTCTCGTTGATGAGACTGCAGCACTGTACGAAAACTTCCGGACAGGGTTGGACGTCGTCACTGTGCTGCCCGAGGAGACACTTTGGGCCATGGTGGACCCTGTGCCGCTTCGCCAGGCTCTCGTCAACTTGATCGACAATGCGGCTGCAGCCGTCACGGGCCAGGGGCGCATCGAGGTTCGAGCGTGGACCGACGAGCAAAACGCCATACTCGAGATTCTCGATACCGGGGCCGGGTTGCCGACGGATGACGTGCAGCTTCTCACGCAACCGTTCTTTTCGACCAAGGGACGCGGTTCAGGCATGGGGCTGGCCATCGTCGACCGAATCGTCCGGGATCATGGCGGAGTATTCGAAATCTCAAACCGGGAGGGACAGGGCTCCCAAGCCCGTATCATTCTCGTTGGCGCGGTCGTCACCCAACCGGCCGCTTCATCTTGAACTCGAGGTCGAAGATCCTCGTCGGCGATCTACTTCCGTCTAAATATTGACCGTTGAGGCAACCAGGGATACCATTTGAATCATGACGTATCCAGGCAACCCGGAACTCTCAGCCCAAGCCCAAGAGCGCGTTATGTCCGCATTTCGCCAGGTTGTCACCAAGATTCAAGATGGTTTGTCCAACGAGGCCCTGATCGGTCTGGAGTTCGTTCTCCGTCTTGACCCGACGTTCGCTCCGGGCGTCGCCTTGCAGGAACAGCTGATCAGCGGCCAGGCCGACATCGATCTTTCCAGCATTATTTCTCACATTGAAGCCCCCGATACGGATGCGATCAACCTCTTGTTGATAGAGGCCGTCGAAGATTTCAACCAGCACAACTACCTCGAGGCCAAAGAGCGGGTCGAAAAGGTCCTGATCGATCTTCCGGGTCACGCCGAGGCCAGGCGCTTGGCGGCTCAGATCGACGAGGCCCTGAAGGTGTCGACCCAGGTCGGGCAGTTTCTGACTCAGGCAAAAGAGGCCCTGGCCGATAACAGGCCACAAGATGGCGCCAATTTCGTTCTGATGGCCCAGGCTCTGGACCCCCATCACAGCGGCATCGAAGCCACTCTGGCCGAGATTCACCGAGCCGGCTCCACAGCCAAGAATGTCCCCGACGCCGGGGTTGCCTCTTCCGGCCAACCCCCTCGACCTCCCGCGACGCCCCCTCCGGCCGACGAAGGGCTCAGTCCGCCGGCAGATTTTGGGACAATGGCCGATGATCAGCCCTCGGCGCCCCTGTTTCAGCCGCCGACCGATGATGAGGCTCCTGTCGAAAAAGGTCATGCCTTCTCCGGTGGCTTTTCGGCGGCTTCCTCCGAAGAACCCGAATCAGACTCCTGGGATGTTGCCGGCGCCTTCGACGAACCAGCCTCTCAGCCGGACCGGGTCCCCGTGTCGCCGCCCGAACCGGAGAGTTTCGAGCTTGGCGGCGATGTCGCCGATCTCTTCGAGGTGTCGTCGGACTCCTCAGAAACGCCGTTATGGGAGACGCCGGAATCTCCCTCACAACCACAGCCTGAAGACACAGACCCAGTGGAGGACCTCCTCGCTCAAGGAACGGCCGCCCTGGAATCGGGCAACCCTCAGGACGCCTTGCACCATCTGTCGAGAATCCTCCTGATCGACCCGGAGAATTCGCAAGCGGAGGCCTTGATCGACAGGGCACGATCTGCGGTCGAGGCCATGGAACACCAGCTTCAGGCCTCGTTGTCCGAAGCGGAGATGGCGTGGGACGCCGGTGAAAAGGACCGTGCACGAACCGTGGTCGAGGAGGTTCTGGTCGCGGCCCCTCACAACGAGGACGCTCTGGCATTGATGGCTCGCTTTACTTCACAGGGTCCCGAACTGCCATTACCGCCACCCCCTCCGTCCGACCCGGTCGTCCCTTCGCCCCCCGAGAGCGCTCCACCCCTGGAGGAAGGTCCCACGGAGGACATCACCGCCCTCCAAGACTTTGACTCTGCCATGGACCAACTGGGCACGGACATTCCAACTGTTGGTGTCGATCGGCCGGTGGGCGGCGGAAGCAACGTGCCGTGGCGGTGGGTCATCCTTGGCGGCGGTGCCGTGGCCGTCGTTCTCATTGGGATGTGGCTGGGTTCGAGCTTCTTGCCACAGCGTGGGGAGGATGTCGACACCGCCCGTGCCATCTCCGAACGGATCGAAAATGCTCAGCTCCTGTTCGACCAGGGCAAAGGTGAGGAAGCCCTCGACCTCCTTCGTTCGTTCGATGTGGAGGGAATCGACAAACAACGGATCGACAAACACATCACACGATTCGAAACTGCCTTGATCCCCCCAACCCCCACACCGATTCCGGAATCTGTGGAGACCGGTCGCTCACTGATGGACGAGGG
Source organism: Holophagae bacterium (assembly GCA_030609785.1). Lineage (GTDB taxonomy): Bacteria > Acidobacteriota > Thermoanaerobaculia > Thermoanaerobaculales > Sulfomarinibacteraceae > DAOWGJ01. The sequence goes on along the minus strand of JAUWTC010000004.1, from coordinate 7,882 downwards.
CCAGTGGCTCGAGGCCTTTCAGGTCGTCGACAAAGGTTTGGCGCAGCATCCTGGAGATGCCGGGCTTCTTGATCTCAGGGAACAGATCGCGTTGATCGAACCTCGCATCAACGCTCTGTTCAACGCCCTGGCAAAGAACGATTTTGAGGTTGGTGCGGATCTCGCGGCACAGTTGGCGGATCGGCACCCTGACCAGGAGGGGCTCGGCCTGGTTCTGGACCGCTGTCTATTCAACGCAGCCCTCAGCAACCTTCGCTCTTATAATTTGACCGGTGCCCGCGGGCACCTCAAACGGCTGCAGAAACGGCATCCTGACGACAGTGACGTTGCCAGGATCTTGGAATTCATCTCGAGCTACGCCAACCGCCCGGTCGACATGCAGTTGGAGATCTTCGTCGGCAGTCTGGGATTCCGATGAATCTCACAGGGTCGGGCGACCCTCCGAGGAACTGGGATCAGCTGTCCGAAATCGATGTCGACGACATCGACCCGGGCGTCCTCTCCCCGTCCGTTGTAAACCCGGCGCCGGCCGACCATGTTCCTTGGAGCGCTCGGATGGCTGTGGCTTGGGCTGATCTGGTCGTCGTTGCCGGCCTGACGACAGCGATGATCGGCGCTGTGATCCTGGCGGGATACCCATTGAGCATTCGAGCCCTCCCTTGGGCCGTTGTGGTCGCACTGCTTGGTTGGGGGGCGGCCTGTGGAATCATCCTTCGCGTTCGGCGAGGCACTCCGGGAATGGTGCTGGCAGGGCTCGTGTTCGCCGACGAGGTCGCCGGGTCCCGTCTGGTGTTGACCATCGCTGCCGCAGGCTTCAGCGCCCTTCTCCTGGGCCTGCCGGTCCTTCCGGGGGGTCGGGCGGCATCCCTGCTGTCGATCGCATCCGGATCTGCCCTGGGGGGCCGACCGGAAACCCCAATGCCGTAAGAAGTCTGATGTCCGAAATCCAGCCGTGTGCGTTCTCCGTCGTCATCCCCGCATTCAACGAAGCCGACCGCTTGCCGAAGACCCTTGAGCGCATCGATCGGTTTTTCCTTGAGGCCGAGGACCTCGGGCCGGTCGAGATTGTCATCGTGGACGATGGATCCAGTGATCGAACATCTGAGGTTAGCGACGCCTTTCGAGCGTCAGGAGGTTTGACCGTTCGGGTCTTCCGCCACCGGCACAACCAGGGGAAAGGGGCGGCGGTCAGAACCGGGTTCCAGCATTCGAGAGGACAGAGCGTCCTGCTGTCCGACGCGGATCTCGCGGCTCCGATCGCCGGTATCCATCGCCTGATTCCCGCATCCGGCGACTCGACAGTGGTCATCGGAAGCCGCGCCGTGGACCGCACCCTCCTTTTCGAGCCCCAACCCCGCTATCGGGACCTGATGGGTCGCACCTTCAATCTGATGGTAAGAGCCCTTCTTCTTCCCGGTATTTTCGATACCCAGTGCGGCTTCAAGCTCTTTCCCGGGCGGATTGCCCGTTCACTGGCAACGGTCCAGGAAATCAATGGTTTTGCTTACGACGTCGAGTTGTTGGCGGTGTCGTTGGCCTGGGGCCTCAACATCATCGAAGTCGGCGTGCCCTGGGGCCACGTCGAGGCCTCTCGTGTTCTCCCCGGGCGGCATAGTGCCCAGATGTTCCGAGACCTCCTGAAGATCACGCTTCGCCGTTGGACCAACGGCCTGCCCCAAGACCCTCAGGGTGGGGGTTCCCGTGGCTGACCCCTGGTTGACCACGGCCTTTCTTGAACACCTCGAATGGGAAAGAAACCTCTCGCCGGCGACACTGAAGGCCTACCGACGAGAAATTTCACGAGCCGTCGACTTCTTCTCTGGCGACCTCAATGTGAAGGACCCTTCGAAGGTCAACCCGGCCTCCGTGCGTTCGTTCCTGGCCCACCTTCATGGCATTGGGCTCAGCCCTCGCTCAGCCGAAAGGGCCTTGGCGGCCGTCAGAACCTACTTCCGGTTCCTCGTGGCTGAAAACATCCTTTCGGCCAACCCGGCCAAGGCCGTAGCGCATCCTCGCCGGCGGCGGTCGGCCCCCACCGTCACACCATTGGCCGTCATCGAGGACCTCTTGGAGTCCTTCCCCCCCACCCCGGCCGGGATCAGGGACGGCACCCTGGTCGAATTTCTCTACGGCTCAGGGCTTCGGGTCGGAGAGTTGGTCGGTCTGGATCTCCCCGACCTCCAACTCAAGGCTCGCCTCATTCGAGTCCGGGGCAAGGGCCGTAAGGAACGAATCGTACCCTACGGCACCCAGGCCGCGGCGGCCCTGAGCACCTATCTCCCGATCAGGGCTCAGTGGAAACAGGGCGCCAAGCTCTCAACCGAAGCCCTGTTCCTCAACCAACGCGGAGGACGTTTGACCGACCGATCAGTGCGGAGAATTCTCGACGCTGCCGTTCTCAGAAGCTCGGCACAGCACCAACTCCACCCCCACGCCCTGCGGCACGCCTTCGCCACGCATCTTCTCGAGGCGGGAATGGACCTTCGGGCCATTCAGGAACTCCTCGGACACGCCTCGCTGGCGACCACCCAGATCTACACCACCGTTGATCTTGCCCACCTTATGGCTGTGCATCGGAAGAGTCATCCGAGGTCTCGGAGGAAGTAGGTCCCGGCGGAGCCGGAACCTGATACTGGAAACTGGAAACTCGATACTGGCGACTGTTCGCCAATGCGCTTGCTGGCGACTTTTTTGAGTCCACATGGGGGCTCTGGTCACCGTTTGGGATTGATCAGTCGCCAAGTCATGGCGCGGACTTCGTCGAAGAGTTCGAGGGCGGTGTTGGTGCGGGCTTTTTCGATAGCCCCGGCATGCCCTTGACCATGGTTGGCTCACCAGCTATCAGCCCTCATCCTCTACGCGCCCCCGCTCGGTCATTTCCCTCAAGGGGGATCAATTCAGATGACGGGAGAGCAAGGCCCCTTGAGGGATATGACCTCGGCGGCCTACGGCGTTGGCCGAGACTCGGTCGCTGAGGTGACCGCCGTGGGTTGCCAAGCTCGATTTTTCCTGTGGCGGAACATGAATCGGGCATCTGCCGAGGAAAAACACGAAGCATGGCACGCCCCGTTTGAGGGGATTGGGCGGCCTCTGGACTCAGGGTCGGCATCGGCCCTGCCGATTGATTTTGGGCGGCGCCAGATCACCAGGACAGCGTCGGTTGACAGGGACCGAAACTGCGACCGCGTCGGCAAACAAGATCGCCAAATACCTCGGGCGGGGCGTGCCTGGTGCGCCCTCTCTTCACCGGGCAGACCTCCCAAATATGCCGTCGATACGAAGAAGGGCGACACCTGGCAACCCACGGCGGCGGCGCCGGCAATCGGGTCTCGGCTGACGCCGTAGGCCGTCGATCGTCATTTCTGCGGGGCCGACTGTTCGGTGCAGATTACGCCTCGCTTCGGCCCCGCAGAAATGGCGACGCTGGGTCGCCCGCAGGGCGGGCCAGAAGGCCGGGGATGGGAGCAGGGACCGGGACAGTGGTCAGGGGCAGTTATCGAGTATCAGGTTTTCTTTTCGAATCACCCGCCACCACCTTCTCCCACCGATCAATCGCCTCCAGCGCCCTCTCGGCCTGAGCCGCCCTCCGTTCCTTCTTGGACCGGATTCGTCTCAGGTCTTCCGGGCACACAAGGAGGCCCCACGTGATATTCGACGGTTGGAAACCCGCCGCCGGCCTTTCCGTCAAATGACGTATCAGACCCCCCATGGCGGTTTCCGGGGGTGGTGCCTGGGGCAGCTCCCCCCTCAATTCCGATGCAAGGGTCCTGGCCGCCATCAGGCCCGTCGCGGCCGACTCGACATAGCCTTCGACGCCGGTCATCTGGCCGGCGACCCGAATGGCTGGGTTTTTGACCAGCCGAAGCAACGGGTCGAGGTGGGTTGGTGCATTGATATAGGTGTTGCGATGCACCATGCCGAACCGTGCGAACCGGGCCTCTTCGAGGCCGGGGATCATACCAAGGACCCGCTTCTGCTCGGCCTGCTTCAGTTTGGTCTGAAATCCCACCAAATTCCAATGATCTGCCGCCAGGTCGTCCTGGCGAAGCTGAACGACGGCCCAGGGGCGCAAACCCGTCGCGGGGTCGATCAGCCCGACCGGCTTCATCGGCCCGAAGCGCAGGGTATCCCGACCACGCTCGGCCATCACCTCGATCGGCAGACACCCTTCGAAGAAGGAGATGTCTTCCTGTTCGAACTGCTTGAAATCAACCCGCTCCGCAGCCAGGAGTTCGTCGATGAAGGCCTCGTATTGCTCTCGGTTCAACGGGGCGTTGAGATAGTCCGCCCCGTCTCCCTTGTCGTATCGGGAGGCCCTGAAGAGGCGGTCGTGAACGAGAGAATCTGTAGCCACGACAGGCGCCACGGCATCGAAGAAACTCAAGGCCTCCTCTCCCAGTAGGGCCTGGAAGGTGGCGTGAAGGGCCGGTGACGTCAGGGGCCCTGTGGCAATAATCGCCGGTCCTTTTGGAAGATCAACGACCTCCATTCGCTCGACCGCAATCAATGGGTGGGTGGAGATTCTCTCACCTACCCTCTCGGAAAAACGCGTTCTGTCGACGGCCAGGGCGCCCCCGGCAGGAACGGCCGTTTCCCGGGCACTCTTGATGATCAGTGATCCCAGGTGCTCCATTTCCCTCTTCAATAACCCAACAGCGTTGCCGGGGGAATCTCCTCGAAGTGAGTTCGAACAGACCAGTTCAGCAAATCCCCCCGTCGTGTGTACCGGTGTTCTGCGCGTTGGCCTCATTTCGAAAAGGCGAACGGGTAGACCTGCCTCGGCCAACTGCCACGCCGCTTCACAGCCCGCCAGACCCGCACCGACAACGGGAATCGGCTCTTCGTTGGCCTGATTTCTCCACTCCGGCATTTCGGTCATCTCCGCCTCCGAATCAACCCATCCGGACCCCGTTCAACGAGGCCTCGTATTTCCATCTCGACGATTCCTGCCTGAACCAAATCCACGGTCTGTCCCATCCTCTCGGCCAGTTGATCCACGGTCACTGCTTCGCCCAACTTCAGGAACATCACCTCCAGGTCCTGGGTCGGCACGCTCCCGACCTCGAGACCCAAAGCGTCCAGAAGATCCCCGGGACAGGTCACCGGTTGGGCTCCGGCCCGCAACAAGCCATTGGGTCCCACCGAGACCTCGGAGAAGATACTCCCCGGCACTGCCATGACGTCTCGGCCCTCATCCAGGGCCTGTCGGGCCGTACTGAGGGCGCCGGAACGGGCAGCGGCCTCGACAACCACGACGACCGAAGCCAGTCCGGCGACAATCCGATTTCTTTCGGGAAAATGGTGCCGGCGCGGGGGCGACCCGGGAGGATACTCCGTCAAAAGGGCGCCGGTCTCGGCGATCTGATCTGCCAAGCGGGCGTGTTCGGGAGGGTAGATCCTGTCCGGCCCGCATCCCCAGACGGCCCAGGTTTTCCCGCCGACACTGAGGGCGCCCTCGTGAGCCGCCGCATCCACGCCCCGTGCCATGCCGGAGATGGTGATACCGCCTGCCCTGCCGACACTTTCGGCCAAAAACCTCGACGCTTGAATGCCATAGGGAGTGGCTCGGCGAGACCCCACGATCGCGACCGAAGGGCCGATATCCAGCCGGCCCTTGACGAAAAGACCCAGCGGAGGGTCCGCTGTGTGGGTCAGGGCTCCAGGGTAGCCCGGCGTACCAGGGCTTATCCACCGCCACCCAGCCTTGGAGACTCGCTCCAGAAGTTGGGGGACCACCGACTGTTCCGTCATCCGGGCGGCATCTAAAAGCGCCTTGGGCATTCTTCCGTCCAGAATCTCGGCCAAGTCCCGCGTTTGATCATCAGCCTCGGCGACAATCCTGCGAACCTTGGCGCCACCCCCTGCCATCAAGATCCCCAATCGCGAGATGATCCGGCTACTCCTCATGAACCCTCCGTCTGAGACTGGTCAATCCTAAAAGAAACTCGCCCATCCGTCTTGCGGGTTATACTGGATCGGTGAAATTTAAAGTTCTGGGTAGTTTCGGCGGCGACGACCCTTCCTGTCGAATGACGTCTTTTTTGATCGATGACACCGTGGCCATCGATGCGGGAGCGATCACGCGGGCGCTCGAAATTGACCAACAGCGCCGAATTCGGCATGTGATTATTACCCACACCCACAGTGACCATACGGCCACCCTGCCCTTTTTGATCGAGAACATTTTCGGCTTCGACGATGAGGCGGTGACCATATATTCGACCCGCCGAGTTTTGGCCAATGTTAAACGCCACCTTTTCAACAATGACACCTGGCCGGATTTCAGTCGCATACCCAACCATCTCTACCCCTCGGTCCGATTTGTCGAGATCACCGCAGGAACGCCCTTCACTATTGACGGCCTTGCGGGGGGAGATCTCGAAATCACCCCAATTCCCGTAAATCACATCGTTCCGACCGTCGGGATGTTGATCAAACAGGCTCAGTCTTCGGTGGGCTTCACTTCCGACACCGGTCCGACCCAGGAATTCTGGCAACGAGCCAACCAGACCGAAGATCTGGTCGCGGTCATCACCGAGTGTTCCTTTCCAAACCGGCTTCAGGACGTTGCAGACGTCAGTCTTCACTTGACGCCGGGCACCCTTGCGGTGGAGTTGGAAAAACTCGACGCCGGTCCCCGTGTCCTCCTCTACCACTTCAAGCCACCCTATCTCGATGAAATTCGGGCCGAGTTGGAAACCACCTCGCTGCCCCATCCGGTCGAAGAGTTGGAGCAAGACCGGATCTACGACTTCTGAAAGGTCGTGAGATCCGCGTTGAGGTCGAAGACCACCCGTCCGCGAAGTCCGGGAGTAAAAAGATCGTGTTCTGGCGCCAATGTGGCCTCGAGAACCAGGTGGTCATCGATTTCTTGAAGACTCAGCGCTTCGAAGGGGAATCGGCCCGCCTTCCGCTCCAGGAGCCATCCTGAGTCCCGGGGCGTCGCCAGAAATTCGACGGTCTCACCCCGAACATCCTTGATAATGGCTCGATCACCCTGTGTTATGACTTCTTCCACATCGATTCTGCTCTCAAGGAAGGCCACTGGGTCCCGCAACGGCGCCGTTGCAGCTCCCCGCTCTCGAGCCACTTCGACCGTTGTCGGCTGAGGATCAGGGTCGAACGGCAGCCCTTCGATGACGTCTCCATCGACACGTTGACTTCTGATGAGTATGTGTTCCAGGCGGCTTCGGTCGACGGAGCAGCGGGTCTTCGAAAAGAGGTCTTCGACTTCCAAAACGGTATCCCGAAGGAGAAACCTGGCGGTGTCGGAGAACCAGAGGAGGGTGAATTCCGGTGTCGTCTCGGGGGCACTCACCACGGTCTCCAGAAAGACCTCCCGGCGGCCGGCGGCCTCACGGTAGACCACCTCACCATCAAAGGTGTAGACACCATCCGGCCCAGCTTCTTCCGTCCCCAACCCCAACCGTGCCGGGAGACCGGGGGCCACCAGGGTGCCTCCAACCTCAAACCACGGCCAACGCACACCAAAGGCTGCTCCCCATCGACATGGCGATGAGGTCACCAGGGTCATCAATTCGCCGAAAGCCTCAAGGCCTGAACACCACCCGCATTCGACGATTTCCTCCGCCCCCCCCTGATCCCGGCCGCCTATCCTCACGGGAAAGCGCCGAACCATCAGGGCAGCCGCCTCAGTCGCCCCCTGTCGAGGGTCGATCCCTGCAGCCGACACCAGGGCAGCAACCCGGTTCATCAGAGCCGCCGCTCTATTTCCTGGAGGAAGAGTTCGTGAATCAGTGTGCCGCTTCCCAGTTCCGGATGGAATGTGGCCGCCAAGATTCCCGGGGACCGAATGAGAACCGGATCATCACCCCGCCAAGCCATGGTCTCGACCCCGTCGCCCACCCTCGTGATCCGGGGC
>JAUWTC010000426.1 GCA_030609785.1 Holophagae bacterium | reverse complement strand
GTCTTCACCGCCCCCGCCTCGAGGGCGGCGACGTGTTGGTTCTTTCTCCCGATGTTGTGGCGGTCGGCGTGTCCGAGCGCTCCAACACCCAGGCGATCGACGTGCTGACCCAGGCCCTCAGCCGGCTCGAGGGCGGGCCTCGCTACCTGATGGCGGTCGATCTCCCCAATCGCCGTGCGTACATGCATCTGGATACGGTTTTCACCCCGGCGGATGACAATGCCGCGCTGGTCTACCCACCGGTGATCACCGGCTCAGGATCCGAGGCCGCCCGAACCTACGAGATCGACCTGCACGCCTCGTCTCCCGAGCCGATCGAACGTGGCGCCCTGCTCCCCGCCCTGGCCGCCCGGGGAGTCGACTTCGAACCGATCGCTTGTGGCGGGAACGATCCCCTGGCCCAGCAACGGGAACAGTGGACCGACGGGGCCAACACTCTGGCCCTGGCGCCCGGCGTCATCACGCTGTATGACCGCAACGTGGCGACGGCCGAGGAGCTGAGCCGCCACGGTTTCCGGGTTGTCAACGCCAAGGACGTACTGCTGGGTCGCCAGGAGGTGTCGCTGGATGATCCCGGACGGGTCTGCCTGCTCCTGGAGAGCCACGAGATCTCGCGAGCTCGCGGTGGCCCCCATTGTCTGAGCCATCCGTTAATCAGGGACGATGTTGGGTAGGAACCGGCACGCCGGTCCGGAGGACCGCCCACGGCGCAGCCGTGAGGCTCTGAAAGAGCCCGTGTGGGCCGGGAACCGGCACGCCGGCCGAAGGCCGGTGGAACCGTCAGGTTCCGCATCCGAAGGATGCAGTGCGGGCCGGGAACCGACGCCGGCCGAAGGGCTGCCGAGCCGTCAGGCCGTAAAGCTACCGTTCCGGCTTCCAGGCTTCCAGAAGTTCCAGATCTTCCGCGGCCCGTTCACCCTCGGCGACAAAGACCCCTCGTGACTGTTCGACAAGGCGGCGAGCGCGGTGCCTGTCTGCGCCCACGGCCCACAGTGCCTTGGCCAGGCTGAATCGGCTTTGGGCCAGCACCAGCGGGTCGGTCGTCACACCCTCACGAATCCGGACGGCGGTCTCCAGCGGCTCGAGAGCCTGTCGTGATCTCCCCATCAGGAGCAGGATGACTCCCTCTGCGTTGGCGGCGTATGCGTACAACGGGTGGTCTGAGCCGAAGGCCTCTCTGAGAATTCTCTCGGCGGCCCGGGCCTCCTCGAGCCCCAGATCCCACTGTTCGAGCTTGCGGTAGATGCTGACCCGGTTGAGATGAGCATAGGCCGTTTGGGGGTGATCAACACCCCACGTCGCTCGAATGACGGCAAGTGCCCTCTCGTGGGTCTCGAGGGCCTCGGGAAGCCGGCCGAGGCCTTCCTGAGCGTAGGCGATATTGTTCAAAGTCACCGCAAGATTCGGGTGCCCAGGTCCGTAGACCGCCTCGTTGATATCCAGCGCTCTATTCAACACACTCAACGCCTCATCGTTACGCCCCAGATTGGACAGCGTCGAACCCAGACTGGTCAGCGTCGGCGCCAGACGGGGGTGATTCGGACCGAGGTAACGCTCCCTGAGGGAGGCCGCCACCCGGTAGTGCTCCAGGGCCTCGGCGTAGGAACCCACCGAGAACAGCGCGTCGGCCAACTGATTCTCGGCGTAGGCCGCCCCGAGGCTCTCTGCACCCTCAGCCCCGACCACCGCCCCGTAGGCCCTCTCCTGGAGATCCAGGGCCTCGTCATACCGTCCTTCGTACCCCAGGATTGCCGCTCGGCTGTTGAGGATCTCCGCCATGAGGACACCGTCGTCCAAAACCCGATGCAATCCGGCCTCCGCCAACTCCGACCAGAACTCTGCCCGATCGAACTGCTGGAGCATCACGCCCTGAACCCAGACCAACTCATTGAGAATTGCCACCGCCAACCGGTCGGCCCCTCCCTTTTCGGCAGCCACCAGGCCCCGGCGCAGGCTGGCGAGGGCATCGTCAGCCTGCCCCATTTCGATCTCGAGGTTCCCCTTCAACTGCATCGCCTGAGCAACCAGCGGCGCATAGCCGATTGTCTGAGCCGCCTCCGCGGCCAGCCCCCCCTGGGCCAGCGCCTCCTCAAACTGCCCAGTCACCTTGAGGGCCTCGATTTCGGCCAGATCGGTCCGGACAGCCTCTATTGCAGCGACCGTCTCCGAGTCCGAGGGAAGGGGCTCGAGATTCAACATTTCGACGCCGTGGGTGCAGGGCGCCACCCCTGGAAGATTTTGAACGGCATCGACGGACCCTTCGATGATGGCCTCGTCCGCACTCCCGAACAGATCAAGCAAACGATCCATCTCCAGGAGCCTCTGGTCGAGGCAGGCCATCTGCCGGTCCAGGAGATCCTCTGAGGTCTCTTTCCTCACCCGTGTCGCTTCACAGACGTCGGTGTAGGCTTTGATCCAGATTTCTCCCCTTCCAGTTACCATGTCCGAAATCCTGGCCGCCGTCTTGGCAGCGTAGGGCATACCCGTGCCCTCGAAGGCCAAAGCAATGGCCGCAGAACGCTCCTCGTTCCATACGGCCGCAACCCGATCCTCCCCCCCGGAGCAGAGGTTTCGGCGCGTGACGACAAACTGGGCGACGAGAGCCACACCGGCAATCCCCAGCAATACGGCCATGCCGACAACCACCCAACGCCGCCGAATTGCTGCGGGATCGTGGCCCAGTTCGCTCAACAGGTCGTCCATCGAGGGGAACCGTTCGCCGGGTTCGGCACTGAGGCCACGAATGAGGGCCCTTTTGGCCCGGCCGGGAACCCTGGAACCTGAAGGGATGGGCGCAATCTCACCGGCCAGAGCTCGGCGAGCCAGCTGCATCATGTCGCCGGTGCCGAATGCCGGTTCGCCAAACAGGGCTTCGAACAGGGCTACGCAGAAGGAAAACTGATCGGAGGCGGCATCGGCCTCTCGCTCCAACAGTTGCTCGGGCGCC
>JAUWTC010000040.1 GCA_030609785.1 Holophagae bacterium | reverse complement strand
CGTGTGGACCGCACCGTTGCTGGTCGAGAGTGTCGGGTAAAAGGGATCGGGGGCGTCACCCCAGTCCTCGAGAGGTTCTTCGATGAAGACTTCGTAGTCTTCGACCTCTCCGTCCGGCGCCTGGCCGGTGAAGCTTAACCCTCCGACCGTACTGAATCGGAAGCGCGCGAAGACGCCGGCCGAGGGAGTGCCCGGAGGCACGTAGAAGAACAGGTTGTTGATGCCCGGGTTGAGGGGAAAGGACACGAAGATCTGCTCGCCCGCATCGGCCCAGTTGCCGTTAGCGCTGAGGTCGATCCAGGCGTTGAGCATGCCGGGCACGCTGGCGTGAACGTCAACGAAGGCATTGAATCCGGGAATCAGGGGTGAGACAAACATAACGCCGTCTTCATCATCAGGTACGCCGTTGTTGTCGTCGCCGGTCGCCGTCCCGCTGGGCTGGCCGTCCGGCTCGGCATCGGGGAGGATCCCCATTGAGGTCACGCCGTCGATGATGTGGCGCGCTCCGTTGTTGGTGAGCAGGGTAGGGAATGGGGCGTCGGGGGCGTCACCAAAATCCAAGGGAGGCGGCTCCTCAATGGTGACCATATAGTCTTCGACCTCCCCGTCGGGAGCATTGCCGGTGAACGGGAGGGCGCCGGCGGTCGTTACGCGGAACCGGATGAAGGTAGGACCCGGCAATGCGCCGGCCGGAACTCCGAGGGGCACGACATTGGCGCCGGCGGGCAGAGGAAAGCCGGCATAGAGGGTCTCCATGGCGTCCAGCCAATCGCCGTCGCCGTTGAAGTCGGCCCAGGCGCTGATGGCGCACGCTGCGGACACCGTCACCGTCATCAAGGTCTGTTGGCCGGGAATGAGTGGGCCCTGGAAAACGACGCCGTCTTCGTCGTCATTGCCGTCGTTGTCATCGCCGGTCGCAGCCGCATCAGGTTGTCCGTCGAGGTCTGCGTCAACCGTCGCTCCCAGCATCAGGGCGCCGCCCAGGGCGTGGTTGGCGCCGTTGTTGATCGCCAGGGTCGGGTAGGTCGGATCGGGTGCGTCACCCCAGTCAGCGAGCGGCTCACCGGTGATGACGAAGGCTTGGTCCAGCGAGATGCCCGGCTCCAAGGGGTCGAACAGTTCCTGCCAGGCGCCCGCGGGGTCGAAGTAGACCGAGTCGTCATTCCAATGGTCGAGTGAAGTCTTCCAGCCCCAGACCGGTGGTCCGTCCAATATCACCTGGACGACCAGCCAGTAGATCGTTCCCTCCTCCTGGATGAAGGCCTCCGCCTCTGGGATGAAGAAGTTGTACTGGAAGGTCATCATGTGGTTGTCCGGTTCAACCATGCCGTTGAAAGGATCGAAAAAACCCTGGATCGAGGGGTCCCCATAGGGTCTCTCGATGAAGCCTCCGGGGCCGGAATCGTAAATCCAGAGGGGGGCCAGGGGCCGGCTGAAGGGAATACCACCCGGGGGATCCGCCGGCTGGTCGCTCCAGATTTCGAGGTGGAAGTTGATGATTGGTATCGGGTCGTCGAAGAACCAGGAGCCCCAGATGTGGATGTCCGACACGTACCCAGTCTCGGTGCACATCCAGTCGTCGGCAACCGCCGACGGAATGCTGGCTGAGACATCCCACCCGTTGGGATCTGGCAGTTGCGGGAAGTGCATTTTGAAGTCGTCGCCCGGGTCCCAGTCTGCGAGGACCGGGGTCCAAGGCAGGACCAGAAGGGCCAGAAGGACGGGTGCGAAAAACCAATGCATTCGGCACATAGCGGGCCTCCAGATCATCCGACATTGTTACTTACCAACATAGGTTCCCGGAGGGACACTTGCAAGTCTCAAAATCGCCCTCTCACGGTGAACCGTGAGAGGGCGTTGGTGTCTCGAATGACTGGCGGGTCAGGAAACCGGCATCGCCTGGAGCTCCTTCTCGAGTTGGGTGACGAGGCGGTTCATCGTCGCCACCATCGCCTCAATTGGGGCAGGCGTCGTGAAATCGACGCCGGCTTTCTTCAACTGTTCCATCGGGTGGTCGTTCCCGCCGGACTTGAGCAGGTCGAGGTAGCGGTCGATGACGGCTTGTCTCTCGGCCTCGGTACCGGTGATCATCTGCTGGTGGAAGAGGCTCGCGGCCGACTTGGAGGTGGCGTACTGGTAGACGTAGTAGGGCGAGTTGAAGAAATGTGAGACCCTGGCCCAGGTGTTCTTGTACCACTCCTGGTCATCCAAGCTGTCGCCGAAGAAGTCGTTCAGGGACTCCAGGTAGAGCTTTTGCAGCAACTCAGAGGTAATCGGCTGCCCCTGTTCGACCGCGCGGTGGGCCTTGAGTTCGTAGTCGGCGAACATCGTCTGCCGATAGAACCCCTGGGCGATGTCGTTGATGGCGTGTTCCAGCAGTGCGATGCGCCGTTCGGGGTCCTTTTCGGTGGCCAGAAGGTGGTCGAGGAAGAAGGCCTCGTTGGTCATCGAGGCCACTTCGGCAACGAAGATCGTGTAGCTCGAGGTGGCGAAGGGCTGATTTTCTGCAGAAAGCACCGTATGCATCGTGTGGCCCATCTCGTGGGCCAGGGTGAAGGCGTCGTTCATCGTGTCCGCATAGTTGAGCAGCATGTAGGGGTGGACGCCGTAGACGCCCGCCGAGAATGCGCCGGCCCTCTTGCCTTCATTCTCGTAGACGTCGATCCACCGCTCATTGAGCGCCCGCTGCACCGTATTCTGGTATTCGGAGCCGAAATGGGCCACGGCAGCCACCACCATCGGTTGAGCATCGTCGTAGTGGAAGGGCCAGTCGACCTGATGAAGCGGGATGTAGCTGTCGAAGTAGCGATAGCGCTCGAGCCCCAGGAACTCCTTGCGGATCCGGTTGTAGCGCTGCAGCGGTTCGGCGCCGGCCTTGGCGGTTTCAATCAGATTCTCCAAAACGGCGACCGGAATGTTGTTGCCGTCCAAGGCGCCTTCAACCGTCGAGTCGTAAGACCGGGCCTGGGCCTGGAACCAGTCGCGCTGGAGAATGCTGTTGTAGATCGAGGCGTAGGTGTTGACAAAGTCGTCCCAGACGGTGAAGTGCGCCTTGAAAACCGCCTCACGGTCAGCCTGGTTGCGGTAGGACCGAATGCCGGAGTTGTAGGCGGCGTGGCTGGCAGTCAGCTCCTCGCCGTTCGAATGGCTGAACTCGGGGAACTGTACGTCGGCGTTGGCAAGACTGTTGTAGGTGTCGCCGGGGGTACTGGTGAAGCCTCCCGAGTAGGCCATCAGCTGTTCGCCGGCCTCGTCCAGGACGTGCTTCTGCTGGCGGTAGGTTTCTTCCAGGCCGAAGCGATAGGGCGCAAGCTCCGGTGTCTCGTCGAGCCACCGTTGCATCGTCTCCTCGGGGATCGTCAAAAGCTCAGGCGTAAACCATGCGGTCGCCTGGTTGAACTTGACGAAGGCGACCTGCACCTGGCCCAGCCGGGCCCTGAACGTGTTGTCGCTGGTGTCCTGCTGTTGCTGCAGGGCGGGATATCGATAGACTCGGTACGCCAGTTGGCCCAACTCGTCCGAGAGTTTCGAGGCAGCCAGGATGCGGTCCGGTCCTTCGGCCAGCGTGCCCTTGAAGCCCTGGTACTGGTCCATCAGTTCCTGAAGTACGGCCAGGTCTTTTTCCCATGCTTCCCAATTGGGGTAGATGTCGCTGAGGTCCCAGGTGAACTGCTCCGGAATCTCCGCGCGAATACGGGTGTCGGGTTTGGCGGTTGCGAAGGCATTCCCGGCCATGGCCAGGACGGTCAGCGCGACGCAGGTCAGGGTGATTGCTTTTCTCATGATGTCTCCTCTGATTGACGGTATGCGGGGCCTGGTGTGACCAGCCTGACCCCGACAATGGGTACGATCGGGATTCTAATTGGTTTAGGTCTAGAAATACATGAACGGCTGTTCAACGAACAGCCGTGTGCTACCCTCCGCGCCCATGTGGTCGACTGATTTTGACTCTGTACTCGTGCATCGACGGCCCGGACGGAAGACCGTCTCAATAGGCGTGTGGTTCGCTCATGGGGCGGCACATGACCCGTCGGCGTTGGCCGGGGCAACTCATCTGGTCGAGCACCTGACGCTGAGACGGTGCGGGGGCCGAGATCGAAGGAGTCTGGCCGAACTGATGGATCGACTGGGCGGCGAGGTCGATGCGTGGACCTCGAGCGAGACGATGGGTCTCGCCGTACAGACAACCTCTGATGCTTTGCCCGAAGCGCTGGGGATTCTCAGAGACGCTGCCCTGGAGCCGTCTTTTGCCGACGAGGACGTCGATCTCGAACGGCAAATCGCGTTGGCTGAACTCGATCTGATGCACGATGATCCCGCCGAGCGGGTGGGCGAGGCCATTTTGAAGGCCGCCTGGGGAGACCATCCCCTTGCGACTCCGATCATCGGTACTCGGGAGACCCTGGAGAATCTCGGCGCCCGGGAACTGGCGACCCACCACAGGGACCGTCTGCTACGACATGGGGGCATGCTCCTGGCCGTGGTCGGTGATGTTGACATGAACCAGGTCGCCCGAGAACTCGAAGGCCTGCCCCTGGGGCCCGGAGTCAAAAGGCCTGCCCTCGAAAAGCCGGCGTGGATCGGCGGGCGGTTGCGGTTGGACCGCGGTGCGGCCGACCAGGTCCATGTCCGCCAAGCCTTCCCTGCGGTTTCCATCCGAGACCCCTTGGCGCCGACAGTGGCCGTTGTCAGCAGGATCCTGGGATCGGGTCACTCCAGCCGCCTCTTCCAACGGTTGCGGGAGGACGAAGGCCTGACGTACGACGTATGGAGCGACACGCTTCTTCGCTCGGTCGGAGGAATCTTGGAAGTAGGCTGGGCCTGCTCGCCGGATCGGTTTTCGACGGCCTGGGCGATGGTCGAGGAGGAGATCTTTCGACTGCCGTCCGACATCTCCGACAGGGAAGTCGAGGTGGCGGTTCAGGGCATGGTCCGGGGCCTGCAGATGGAGGCGGAGACTGCTGCGGGAACGGCATCGCTCGACGTTGCCGAGGTCCTGGAGCGTGGGCGTCGCTTCGACATCGACAGTGTCGTCAAAGAGATCCGTTCGATCACACCCGAGCAGGTTCGGGATGTGGCCAGGACCATCTTGAAACCGGAGAGCATGGCCAGCGCCATCTGTGGACCGGAAGGAAGCTGGGAGGCTGGGAAGCTGGACCGGGAGTCAATGGTGTTGTAGGGGCGGGTCCCTGTGCCCGCCCGTGCCGCTAACGCCGGCGTTTAAAACCGGGAGCGCCCAAGACCCCAAACGGCGCGTGCCTGGTACGGCTTTCTTCATCGGGCAGTCCTCCAGCGAACGAAGCCGCTGCGAAGAAAGCCGATACCTGGCAACGCTCGGCGAGACCGTCGGCAATCGAGTCTCGGCCAACACCGTAGGCCGCCGAGGTCTTTTCCCGGAGGGGCGGTGCTCTTCCCAATTCGAATATGTCGCCCCTCCGGGAAATGCACCGAGCGGGGGTGCCGGTAGGCGCTCCCGAAGGCCGGGGTTGGAGAACCGGGGGCAGCGGCCGCGTCCGGGACCGGGGCCGGGACCGCGACGGCGTCAGTAGACCGCGTCCGTCAACCGGGACGGCGACCGGGACCGCGGCGGCTTCCGTTGGCGGCGACGGGGTTCAGGGACGCCCCGATCATGAATTCCTCCTGTTCGTTCATTGAGCGAGGGCTGATAGCTGGTGGGCCAATCGCAGTAAAGGGCAAGCCTGACGGTCGCGGTGCACGGCTGTCATCCGCCCGTGGCGACCACCCCTGGATCCAAGATCTCCCTTCCCGAAGGTGTTTCCCAAGGATTCATTGACATTAATGATACTAAAATAGTACTATAAAGCCGTGCCAAGGAAGATACGAGAGTTGATCCGGGTCCTGAAGAAAGCTGGATTTGTCGATCGGGACGGCAAGGGCAGTCATCGGAATTTCACGCATCCATCCGGCGCCAAGATCACGCTCAGCGGCAAGGCCTCGGATGATGCCAAACGGTATCAGGAGCGGGACGTTGAGAAGGTTCTTTGGGAGGTGAGCCGATGAAAGCCAGTGACCATTACCTCAAGATTGTCGAGTGGTCCAAAGAGGATCAGTGTTACATCGGCTCCTGTCCCACTCTGATGTTGGGTGGTGTCCATGGTGACGACGAAGCCGAGGTTTATCGGGAACTCTGCCAGGTCGTCGAAGAGTGGATCGAGATCTATCACAAGGATGGAGAGCCACTGCCGCCGGCTACTGCGGGCAAAGAGTACTCAGGAAAATTCGTCCTCAGGGTCGGCAAGGAGTTGCATCAGGTCCTGGCCGTCAATGCCCTCCGGTGTGGAGAGAGTCTGAACTCCTACTGTGTCGATGTTCTCCAACAGGGGAAATCTCGGCACGGGAAGACCGGACGGAGGTCTTAGCCGGAATTGCTGACCAATTTTCGCACCGAGACGCCGGAAACGCCGACGCTGCCCCTGTCATCTGACGCTGAAACTGCCCCGGCCCCTGTCCACTGAACCTGACGTCGCTTGCTGCCCCGGCGCCTGATCCGTGTATGATCTCCCCGTGGTTGATCAAAGGCTTTTTCCCGTCGAAGTTCGTGTTCAGAGACTGTCTCATGGCGCCGATGTCGAGTTGCCGTCGTATGCGACCGACGGCGCTGCCGGGGCGGATGTTCGTTGTGCCGAAGCTGGTTCCCTGAAAATTGAACCAGGACAGCGGGCGGCGGTGGCGACCGGACTGGTCTTCGAGATCCCTCACGGGTGGGAGATTCAGGTCCGGCCTCGGTCCGGGTTGGCGTGGCGGCAGGGTCTGACGGTGGTCAACGCCCCCGGCACGATCGACTCCGACTATCGCGGAGAGGTCAAGATCTTGATGGTCAATCTAGGGTCGGAGGCCGTCACCGTCGAGCGCGGGGACCGCGTGGCCCAGTTGGTTCTGTCGCCGGTTCACCGGGCGGCTTTTGCAGAGGTCGAGGCGCTGTCCGAGACTGAGCGGTCCGGGGGCGGTTTCGGCTCCACTGGACGGGCGTGATGGAAGCGCTGGTCCTTGCCTCGGGTTCGTCCGGGAACTGCGCTCTGGTTCGGGCCGGCGGGACGACGATCCTGATTGATGCCGGCGTCTCGAGGCTCCAGATTTGCCGGCGGCTGGCGGCCTTCGGAATTTCGGCCAATGAATTGGACGCCGTTGTCATCACCCATGAACACGGAGACCATGTCAGAGGGCTCGATGTCCTTGTCAGGCAGTTCGATGTACCGGTGTGGATGACTGCGGGGACGTGGTCCCGGGTCAAGGTACGCTGTGGGGGTGGGGGCGAGATCACGCCCGGCCGGGCGTGGGCCATCGGTGGCCTCGAAGTGACGCCGGTGGCAACCTCTCATGACGCTGCAGAACCGGTTGCTTTCATCTTCGGTGATGGGGATCGTCGGTTGGGTTATTGCACCGATACCGGGGTATTCACGACGGCCTTGCAGCAGCGGTTTGACGGTGTCGACCTGCTCTTGATCGAGGCCAACCACGATTCCGATCTCCTGCGCCACGGACCCTATCCGTGGCCCTTGAAGCAGCGCATCGCCTCGCGCCACGGCCATCTGGCCAACCATCAGACCCAGGAGGCGATCGAGGCGGTGGCGTCATCGGCTCTCAAGGCGGTCGTCGGCCTGCACTTGTCGGCGGAGAACAACGACCAGATGGTGGCGCACAAGGCGGTCGAGACTGGAGCGCCGGATGGCATCCCGGTCGGCGTCGTCACCCGTAGCGAGATGCTGCGGGTTGCCCTCAATGGGCAGGGAGTGGTGTTGGAGCGGCGAGAGATCCCCTAGGAGCCTGAAGGGCATAGGCCGCCGAAGTGGCTCCAGGTCTGAGTTGGTCCCTGGCCTCTGCCCTACAGCCTCCGTTAATGCGCTGCGCGCATCGTTGGGTCAAAGAGCGATGGGTTGGAGGGTTTGCGGGTGATCGCACACCGTGGGGTTAAGGCGTACCGCTTCGTAGTGGTTCCGGCTCGGCCGGGCTAATCCCAATGCTCAAAGTGCTCAGGCACAGCGACCCACGAGTGCATTCGGTCTTCGTAGACCGAAACCGTCGGTGGTGGGAACTCGGGGTCGGCAAAGGCGCCGACCGGAACGGCCATCTGCCCGGGATCCTGATCCTGGTGATAGAACACCGTCGATCCGCAGGAGGGACAGAAGTGGAAAGTGATCTGGTTTCCGCTGTCGGCCGTACGGACGTAGCGGCTGGAGTCCCCCTTGATCCTGACCGAGCCCCTCGGGAATCGAGCCTGCGCCCCGAACAGGCTGCCGGTCCTGCGCTGGCACGCGAGGCAATGGCACATCGAGATCCGAATGGGATCACCCTCTGCGATCAGGGTCAGTTGTCCGCAGCTGCAGGCAGCCTGTCGTGTCGTCATTGCCTTACCGCCTTTCGCAGTTAGATCATTTCACCGGGAGTCTACTGGAGGCAACGCGATACTCGAAACTTGATATTTGAGTCCTGCCACCTGAGATCTGAAGCCTGTGGCCTGAAGGTCCGCCTCATTTTGGTCCCTAAACCCTAATCCCTGATCCCTATTCCCTTCACCCTCCCGAGGCATCGCACTCGGCGGTCCCGTCGAGGGGCGTCGGGTCCATGCGGTTCTCCAAGAATCCCTCGGGGAGGACGACCTTCTGGGTGCCGCCCTTCTTGCCGCGTTTGACGAGGTGGGCTCGTTCCGGGTAGGGCTGGTCGCGGTCGATATTTGCCAGCGCAATTTTGAGGCCTTCCATGGTCTGGACCTGCATCAGGTGGTTCCTCAGGGCGGCGCTCTTGTGGAATCCGCGTGTGTACCAGCCGCTGTGCTTCCTGAACGAGCGCATGGCGAAAGGTTCACCAAACCAGTCGATCAGCATCGATGCGTGTTCCAGCATAATGTCGGCGACTTCGCCGAAGGTCGGCTGGGGAGGGACAGGACGACCGGCCAGAGCCTCAGCCAGGTCACGGAAGAGCCATGGGCGGCCCAGGCATCCGCGGCCGATGGCGACTCCGTCACAACCGGTTTCTGAGAGCATGCGGACGGCATCCTCCGCCACCCAGATGTCGCCGTTGCCGATGACCGGAATCGAGATCGAACGCTTGAGTTCGGCGATCGCCTCCCATCGGGCGGAGCCGTCGTAGAGCTGGGCTGCCGTTCGTGCGTGCAGGGTGACCGCGGCACAGCCCTCCTCCTCGGCGATGGCGCCGCTCTCCAGGAAAGTCGTGATGTCGTCGTTGATGCCGATTCGAAATTTAATCGTGACGGGGACCGAACCTGCATTGTCGATGGCGGCCCGAACGATGGCTCTCAGGAGATTGGGGTGGGCCGGAAGGGCCGCGCCGCCGCCCTTTCGGGTCACCTTGCGGACCGGGCAGCCGAAGTTGAGGTCGATGTGGTCGACGCCGGCCTCCGAAACGAGGCGCTTGACCGCCAGGCCGACGTAATGCGGGTCGACGCCGTAGAGTTGCAAACTGCGGGGAGATTCGTCGGGGCCGAAGGCCGCCAGCCTGACGGTCTTCTCGCGGCCCTCGACCAGGGGACGAGCGGTGATCATTTCCGAGATGAACAATCCCGCACCGAAGCGCCGGCACAGCGCCCGGAAGGGGTAGTTGGTGATGCCGGCCATCGGGGCCAGCACGACCGGGGGCGTTACTGTGATGCCGCCGAGGTCCAATATGGTTTCGGTTGCGTCTGGCCTCACCATGAGCTCCTGCTCGTAAAAAGCCGCCCGTGGGTGACGGGCGGCCTCTTCGTCGTTTTTTCGATCCGATCGAGCTACTTCAAGAGATTCTGCAGGTAGGTCGAGACCAGAACGACGCCGAAGCCGGTGCCGCCCTTGGGCTGTCCGTTGTGCTCGTCCTCGAGGTAGCCGACCCCGGCAATATCAAAGTGTGCCCAGGAGACCTTCTCCGGAACGTGCTGCTTCAGGAATGCGGCCGCGGTGACAACACCACCCCAGCGGCTTCCGGCGTTCTTCATGTCCGCCCACTCGCTCTTGAGATAGGAGAAGTACTCGTCGTACAGCGGCATGGGCCAGACCCGTTCGCCGACAGTGTCACCGATCTTGGTAAGGCGGTCCTGCAGCTCACGGTCGTTGCCCATCAGTCCTGCGCATTCGTGGCCCAGAGCGACCACACAGGAGCCGGTCAGGGTCGCGAAGTCCAGCACGATATCGGGGTTGAACCTCGCGGAATAGTGCAAGGCATCGCCGAGAAGCAGCCGGCCTTCGGCATCGGTATTGTCGATTTCGACGGTCTTCCCGCTGGCCAGGGTGATGATGTCGCCGGGTTTGATTGCAGTGCCGGAGGGCATGTTCTCGGCGGTCGGGATCAGGCCGACGACCTTGATCGGCAGCTCGAGCTCCGCGACCATCCGCATGACGCCCATGACGGTGGCGGCGCCGGCCATGTCGTACTTCATCCAGCCCATACCGGCCGACGGTTTGATCGAAATGCCACCGGAATCGAAGGTGACCCCTTTGCCGACCAGAACGACCGACTTCTTGGGTTTCTTCGGACGGTGTTCGATGACGATCATCTTGGGTTCTTCAACGCTGCCCTGGCTGACGGCCAAAATGCCGCCGCACTTCTCTTTCTGCAGCTCCTTGAGCCCGAGGATCGTAACTCGCAGACCGCCGACTTCTTCGGCCATCTCTTTGGCCGCCGAGGCCAGCGCCTCCGGCGTCAGGTCGTTGCCCGGCCTGTTGGAGAGGTCGCGAGCGAGGTAGACCGAGGTCCGGAACATGCGGGTCGTCTGCAGGCGGTCATCAAGTTCCTTTTCGGTCTCGCCGGAAAAGGGAATGACGTGCACGCCGTCGATCTTGTCGAATTCGTTCTTCTTCGATTTGAAATGGTCGAAGGTGTAATCCGCCACGGCCGCCTCGCGAAGAGCGAACAGCCGCGACTCCGCCTCGGTCATGCCGTGGACCCGAACGGGAATGGCGAGCCCAATCTGGTACTCGCGGTTCTTGGTCGCCTGGCGCATGACCCGGTGCAGAACGGTCCGCAGCTTGGACTGGCTCAGTTCACACTCTTCGCCGACGCCGATG
>JAUWTC010000015.1 GCA_030609785.1 Holophagae bacterium | reverse complement strand
TGGCGGTTCAATTGTCTTCTTGTCCTGACCGCATCGATGTCGTTTTCTGATTTCTGCAAACGGTCAAGCCGCCGGGTTCAATGCTAGACTGCGCCCCGTGAAAGGTGCAGTCTCAACGGTGCGGCAGGCGGCGCGGATTCGGGAGGTCTTCCACACGGTCAAGCCCCGTCTGGAGATGGTCGACCAGTTCTTCGAGCGCGAGCTGGATCAGGCTCTGCCGATGGTCCGAGAGGTCGGAGGTTACGTCCTGGGCAGCGGTGGCAAGCGTATTCGACCGGCCCTGGTTCTGCTGATCAGCCGGATGCTTGGCTACAATGGGGATCGAGACGTGCGTTACGGCGCGGTCGTAGAGTTGATCCACACCGCGACCCTGATTCACGACGACATCATCGACGGCTCGGATCTTCGGCGCGGCAAACCGACGGCCAACCGGCGCTGGAATAACGAAACCACGGTGCTTGTCGGCGACTGGCTCTACTCTCGTTCGATGGATTTGTGCCTGGAGTACGGCGATGTCGATGTCATGCGTCGGCTCAATGCCGCCACTCTGCGCATGACTGAGGGTGAGATCCTCTCTGCCTCGGTTCGCGGTCGGGTCGACGTCAGTGAAGCGACCTACTTGGACATCACGCAGCGCAAGACGGCGGAACTGTTCGCCGCTGCCTGCTGCCTCCCGGCGCTCTTCGAACCCTCCCTCAACCGGTTCGAGGGTCATCTTCACCGATTCGGCATCAATCTGGGACTCTGCTTCCAGCTGATCGACGACGTCCTGGACTTCACCTCGGCCAGGGAAGAACTGGGCAAGCCGGTGATGGCCGACCTCCGCGAGGGACGGGCGACCCTCCCGATCATCTTGATGCTGGAAAAAGTCGACCAGGAGACTCGGGACAAGGTCGCCGAGGTGGCCCGGACCAGGGCGTTCGGCTCGCTGAGTGAAGAGGAGTTGCTGGACCGCATCCACCAATCGGGAGTGCTGGACGAGGTCCGGCGACGGGCTGCCTCACTGGCGGATCAGGCGGTTGAGGTGGCACGGTTCCTCCCGGAAAGCCCCGAACGCGACGCCCTGATCGGCGCCACCCATTTGCTCCTGGAGCGTCGCAAGTAGGAGGTGTTGGTATGCCAACGCCGTCAGCGCTGACGCCGCCAACTGCCCCAGACGCTGTTTCCTGACGCGGTCGTAGCCGCTGTCCCTGAAGCCCAACCCCGGCCTTCGGGGCCGCGCATGCGCGGCCCCGCTCGGTGCGTTTCCTCAAGGGGCAGCGCTTTTCGGAGCGGGAGGGGAGCCGCCCCTTGAGGAAAAGACCTCGGTGGCCTACGACCCAGCCGGGAGGCTCATTTGCCGACGCGCTCGCCGGGTGTTGCCAAGCTCGCATTTTCCGTGGCGGTGCATGAATCGGGGGGGCTGCCGGGGGAAAATGCGAAGCATGGCACGCACCGATTGAAGGAATTGGGCGCTCGTGATTCCTGGCGGTGCCTACACCGCAGCGGCGAGGATGTGGCCCAACGATCGCTTGGCACGTTGCACGTGGGGGTGGTCGGCATTGTGGGCGCAGAGGTCGATGACCTTTTGATAGCACTCGAGGGCCGTGGCCTCATCCTGGCGGCAATGGTGGCGCAACCAGCCCTTCATCAGCCAGGCTTCGGTGTGACCCGGTGACACTTCGATGATCCGGTTGAAGAAAATTTCGGCCGCCGGCCACCTCTCGTCGGCGATCGCCTGGGCGGCGTGCCGCCGGTAGAGACGAATCGCCGTGTCGGTCTCCTGCTTCGGGGGCCGACGCTCGGCGCGGAATCGAGATAAAATTTTCATCCTGCTCCATTTATTGTCCCCGCATGATATGCAGATGTCAAGTGTTTTGAGGAAGTTGAGGGCTCTACCCTTCGTCATATTTTCACGCTCCAGGCTGCTCAGGGTAGGGGCGAAAGATTTTTCGCCCTTACTGGGCATTCGCGCAGCCTCCCGAATTTCTCGCGTATCATTCACCCATGAGTTCGAGCGGTTCTTCCCGACCATTTGCCCACCTCCACCTTCACTCCCACTACTCCCTCCTGGATTCGACGATTCAGATTCCCACCCTTGTCGATCAGGTCAAGGAGCTTGGAATGGAGGCGGTGGCGATCACTGACCACGGCAACATCTTCAACGCCTTCTCGTTCGTCAAGGCGGCTCGGGGCGCCGGCGTTCGGCCGGTAGTGGGCTGCGAAGTCTATGTCGCGCCGGGGGATCACAAGGAGAAGGGTGCCCCGGGCATGGGTCAAAAGCCCTATTACCACCTGGTGCTGCTGGCCGAGAACCAAGAGGGCTACCGCAACCTGACCCATTTGGTCAGTGAGGCTGCTCTGGAGGGATTTTATTACAAGCCTCGAATTTCAAAGGAGTTGTTATCTCGCTACAGCAAAGGCCTGATCGGCCTGACGGCGTGTCTCAGCGGTGAAGTTCCCCAACGGTTGATGCAGCGGGATGCCTCGGGCGCGCGGAGAATTGCCGAGGAGTACCGGGAAATCCTGGGGCCTGACAATTTCTTCTTGGAAATCCAGAACCACGGATCGGTGGACGAAGAATTCGTCCGAGAGGGTATGAATGAACTCTCACGCCTGACGGATATCCCTCTGGTGGCGACCAATGACTGTCATTTTCATCGCCCGGAGGATGTGTTTGCCCACAAAATCCTGATCGGTATCGGACAGAACTACAAGCTCAGTGATTTGCAGCAAAAATACGTCTACAACGGCGAGTTCTACGTCAAGTCGGCCGACGAGATGTATCGGCTGTTTGAGGGCTTCCCCGGCGCCTGCGAGCGGACTGCGGAGATAGCGGCCAGGTGCCACATCGAATTTGACACTTCGACCTACCACCTTCCCAGTTTTCCGGTCCCAGAGGGCGAAGACGAGTCCAGCTATTTCCGCCGCATTGCCCGCGAGGGCCTGGAACGTCGTCTGGCCCAGCCGGTTGCGCGGAAGACGGCGCGGGACGACTACGCAGCCAGACTCGAGCATGAGATCAAGGTCATCGAGGAAATGGGCTTCCCTGGGTACTTCCTGGTCGTCTGGGATTTCATTCGTCAGGCCAAGGATCAAAATATCCCAGTCGGACCGGGTCGAGGGTCCGCGGCAGGGTCGGTGGTCTCCTATGCCTTGGGCATTACCGACATCGATCCCATGGAGTACGACCTTCTCTTTGAGCGTTTTCTCAACCCGGAGCGGGTCTCGATGCCTGATATCGACATTGATTTCTGCCAACGAGGCCGAGAGGACGTGATCAATTACGTCCGGCAACGGTACGGCGAAGACTCGGTCTGTCAGATCGCCACCTTCAATATCCTCAAGGCCAAGTCAGCGATAAGAGATGTCGGCCGGGTCCTGGAGATGCAATTCGGGGACGTCGACCGGATCGCCAAGTTGGTGCCGGACGACCTGGGCATCACGATCGAGCAGGCGCTGAGGGACTCGTCCGAGTTGAGGGAGCTGGTCGAAGGCGACGAGGACGTAGCCCAGGTGGTGGAGACTGCCAGGAAGCTCGAGGGCCTGGCGCGCCATTGTGGGGTCCATGCGGCTGGGGTTGTCATAGCCCCAGAACCGCTGGTCAATTTGATTCCCCTGAGCCGGACCTCCAACGACGAGGTCATTACCCAGTTCGACAAGGACGACGTCGAGGCTCTGGGGCTGCTGAAGATGGACTTCCTGGGCCTGAGGACCCTGACGGTGATCGACGACGCAGTCAAGTCGGTCCGACAAATCGAGAACCCGGACTTGGACCTGGAGACGCTGACCCTGGACGATCCTGCCGTGTACGAACTGTTTGCCGCGGGTGACACCGACGGCATCTTTCAGTTCGAGTCCTCGGGCATGAAGGAGGTGCTCCGCAAGGTGCAGCCCCAGGTCTTTGCCGACCTGACCGCCCTCAACGCGCTCTATCGCCCGGGACCGATGGCCTTCATCGACGACTTCACGGCGAGAAAGCAGGGCCGAAAAAAGATCTCCTACATCCTCCCGGAGTTGGAGGAGATCCTGGGGGAGACCTACGGCATCATCGTATTCCAGGAACAGGTGATGCGGATTGCCGTGAAGATCGGCGGATTTTCGATGGCCAAGGCAGACATCCTCCGCAAGGCGATGGGCAAGAAGAAGCAGGAGATCATCGACCGAGAGGGTGAGAATTTCATCGAGGGCGGCGTCGCCAACGGTTTTCCCAGGGGCAAAGTCAAGCAGCTCTGGGAGCAGATCGTGCCGTTCGCCAAATACGGGTTCAACAAGAGTCACTCCGTCGCCTACGCACACGTTGCCTATTTGACGGCCTACCTCAAGGCCCATTACCCGACACACTTCATGGCGGCGATGTTGACTTCTGAAGCCTCGAATACCGACAAGCTCACCCAGTACCTGGTTCGGTGCCGTCAGATGGGAATGGAGATTCTCCCTCCGGACATCAACCGCTCGGAACAGGCTTTTACCGCGGAGCCCGAGGGCATTCGCTTCGGCCTGGTGGCGATCAAGGGGGTGGGGGAAGCGGCGGTCGGACCGATGATTGCGGCCCGCAAGACCGAAGGAGGCTTTCGATCGGTCTCGCACTATCTGCGGTCCCTGCCGGCAAGGACGGTCAACAACAAAGTGGTCGAGTGCCTGGTTCGGGCGGGTTGCTTCGATCAGTTCAAGGTCAGCCGCAAGGGGCTGCTGGATCATCTGGAGCAGTTCACCGAGTTGGCCGCTCGGGAGCGAGATCAACAGGCCTTGGGGCAAGGGTTTCTCTTCGACGATCTGCCGTCGGAGGCCCTGGAGGCCGAGTTGGAGGGCAGCGCGAGGGCCGAGCAGAGTGAACGATTGGTGGGCGAACGGGAGGTGCTGGGTTTTTACCTGACGGGACACCCTCTGGATCGTTTCGAGGAGCAACTGAACCGGTTTTCAGACTGCCGTATCGAAGACCTCGGGGAGCGATTCTCGGCCGGCGCCGATCGGGCGACCGTTGGGGGCCTGGTCGTTGGGCTCAAGGAGATTCCAATCAAGAAAACCGGACCCAACCAGGGCCGGAAGATGGCGGTCTTCAGCCTTGAGGGAACGAGCGGGGCCTTGAGGGCGGTGGTTTTTCCCGACGTGTACGACGCGGTCAGCCATCAGCTGGAGAACGACCGGGCGGTGTTGGTGACGGCATCGTTGAAGGGTGAGGGGGAGCACGTCGAATTGAGCGTCGAGGGCGTGGTAGCTCTCGAGACTGTTGAAACGTCTCGAGCCGCCGCCCTGCAGATCTCACTGGATCTCGACGCCATCGACGAGTCTTTGCTGGGTGAATTGCGGGAGCTTCTGCTGGCCCACTCCGGGAAGACGCCGGTCCGGTTCGAACTGGTCCGAAAGGGCGCCTTCAGGGCGAGGTTCGTGCCGCCGCCTGCCCTGACGGTCGAACCGACCGCGGCCTTGAGGGCCGATGTCGAACAGCTGGTCAAGGGTGCACGGACCGAGCTTGAATTCAGCGGATTCGACAAGCCCGGTGACGTCGTGCCGGTGGTCGAGACTCCCAAGAAGTGGGTGCATTAGGCTGGGACGCTGGGTGGCGGAGACGCCAGGACGCAGATCTGGAGCGCGGGGCTCCCGCCCCGCATTGTGGCGTTGGGTGGACAATTCAGCCTATCGCGTGCCTGGTGTGAAAGAAGGAATACTCGGTTGGAGTATTGATGCTTTGATGCTTCCAGAAGGTATGCTATGATGCCTTCATGAGAACCACGCTAACACTCGACGATGACCTTGCTGCCGCGCTCAAGGAGATGGCCTTCACCAGGCAGGAGAGCCTGAAGCAGGTGGTCAACGAGGCCATCCGTGCCGGACTTCGGGCGAAGGCGGCGCCTCCGGCGGCGAAGTCCTATTCTCTGCAGCCGGCCGCGCTGGGGCGGGTCGCACCAGGCATCGATCTGGACCGAGCATTGCGGCTTGCCGATGACCTCGAGGACGAAGGGCTGGTGGGGAAGATCGAGGCGCGAAAGTGATACTGCTCGACGCAAACATCCTCATCTACGCCGTCAATTCCGACGTTCCGATGCACGAGCCGGCACGTCAGTGGATCGAGAGGACGTTCTCTTCGACGACGGAGGTTGGCTTGCCCTGGATCGTCGTTCTCGCCTTCATCCGGATCACGACTCGGCGCACCGTTTTCGAACACCCGCTGACACCGGAGCAGGCGCTCGCCTACATCGACGAGTGGCTGGCTCTGCCGTTCGTTACAGCCGTTGCTCCCGGCCCAAACCACTGGCCGATCCTCCGGAACCTGCTGCTGAGAACAGGTGTTGCCGGCAACCTCAGTTCCGATGCCCACATCGCCGCCCTGGCCATCGAATACGGTTGCCCCGTGTATTCCACCGACTACGATTTTGCGCGTTACCCAGGGGTCGAGCATATTAATCCGCTGGTGTGAGGCGGGGGCTCTCTGACCCGAGACGCGTACGTTTTTTCTTGTGACGGCGTCTTCTTTTTGCGTTTCCTTTGCGCTCTTTGCGACAACCGGTTCAATTGTGTTTTTGTCCCTGTCGCCTAATCCTCCGGCCGCTCCCCCGGCGGCGCCATCTTGACGATTTTGGGGTCGAAGCGGGCGATAATCTTGACCAGATCGGACTGCGCGGCCATCACCTGATGAATGTCCTTGTAGACGTCGGGGGCCTCGTCCAGTCCTGCCGAGAGCAGGGTGACCCCACTCCGGGCGAGGGTTTTCTTGACGGACGACCATGTCAGCGATCTCTTGGCTGCCTTGCGGGACATGACCCGACCGGCGCCATGGGCTGCGCTCATCAACGATGCTGCTGAACCCTTGCCCCGGACGACGAACCCTGGAGTGGCCATCGATCCCGGGATGACGCCCAACTGATCGTCGGACGCCGGCGTCGCTCCCTTTCGGTGTACGACGACGGTGCGACCCTGGTGCTCTTCGACCCACGCGAAGTTGTGGTGATTCTCGACGGTCGCCCGGACCTTGGCTCTGAGGGCCTTGATGATCGCGTGGTGGATCAGCTGATGATTTGCTGCAGCGAAACGACCCATCAACTGCATCGCGGCCCAGTACTCCCCGCCGGGATCCGAGTCCAGATCCAGCCAGGCCAGGTGGCGGAGTTCGCGGGGCAACTCCGGGTGGAGGTCTTGAGCCAGGGTGGAATAATGGCGAGCGACCATATTCCCCGGACCCCGGCTGCCCGAGTGAGACAGCAGGGCCAGATAGGTGCCCGGCTGGAGCCCCAGTTCAGGTTTCTCGAGAGTCAGGGCGCCGAACTCGACGAAGTGATTGCCGGACCCCGAGGTGCCCAGCTGGCGCCGGGCTTTGCTACGGACTTTTGAGGTTACAGGACTGACGCTCCAGTCGTCGTCCATCACCTCGTGATCTTTCGGCGTCCGGAACTCGGCGCCGATCCCGAAGGAGGTCTCGTCCTCCAGGACGCGCTCCAGCCTCTTATGGGAGCCCCGGAGTTCACTGACCGGCATGTCCAGCACGCTGAGGCGCATGCGGCAGGCGATGTCGACGCCGACGGCATAGGGAATGACGGCGTTGTCGGTCGCCAGGACCCCCCCGATCGGCAGGCCGTAACCCAAATGAGCATCGGGCATCAGGGCGCCGGAGACCGAGATCGGCAGCCGGCACGCGTTGGCCATCTGGGCGACAGCCTGGGGTTCCAGTTCAGAACCCCACTGACGCCAGGGGGCGCTTTCGGTCCGCTCGTTCCAGGGACTCTCGCGAGACTTCATGTTGTCATCATATAGAATCGCTTGATGAGTCCTCGCTTGATTGATATCTGGAAATTTTCATGGTCAACCGTTATCGCGGTGGTTCTTGGGTTTGTGCTCATCGCCGCAGGCATCATGGCAGAACCGTTTGGCATCGCTGTCCATATCCCGGATGACCGCCAGCTGGACCTGGCGGCCGATCTGGGCGTGGACTGGATTCGCATTGATTTCATTTGGGCGTTTGCCGAACCGGAGCAGGACGTTTTCGATTGGGCTCGCTTCGATCTGCTGATTGCCGAGGCTGAAGAACGAGATCTGAAGATCTTTGCCACGATTGGGGGAACGCCGGCATGGGCGACGTCAGGCGCCGAAGGCCCGGGAGTGCCTGATCACCCGACCGACTGGTCGGACATCTGCTATCGCGCCGCGGCGCGATACCGGGGGCGGGTCGAGGCATGGGGCATGTGGAACGAGCCCAATCTGAATAGGTTCTGGGAAGGGACCCGCTGGGAATATCTGAATCAGATCCTGCGCCGTGGTGCGGTTGCCGTCCACGCTGCTGATGGTCAGGCTTTGGTCGGTGGACCAGAGTTGGCCCACCTCAGTAGTGCCGACTGGGATGGGTGGATGCAAACCTGTGTCGTTGGAGCTCAAGCCGAGTTGGACGTCGTGACACACCACGTTTATCCCTCAGGGGTCGGAGCGGCTGACGTCACACGGAAGTTGGAGGAAGGAGGGTCCTATCCGTGGGATCCGCCATCGGTCAGAAAGGTCCTCCGGGACGTCGGTTGGTTCGGGAGGCCCTTCTGGTTGACCGAAACCGGCGTGGAGACGGACACTGGCGGTCCCTGGGCCCAGGCAGTCTTCTACGAGGACCTGCTGTCGGAGTGGTTCCCGACCGATGGCGATGCGAAATGGATCGATCGTCTGTTCTTCTATCAGCTGGTTGATGATCCGGGTTTTCCGGACATTTCCTTCGGGGTTGTTGGTCCGCCTCCCGGCCTGGAGCAAAAGTTGGCCTTCGAATACTACGAGGACTTCATTCGAGAGGCCGTGGTCGACGATGCCCGGGTCCTTTCCTGGACATCCGACCCGGTTATGACGCCCGGCCAGTGGAATCCGGTCGTGGTCCGGGTCGTCAATGAGGGCACGACGACATGGCGACAGGACGATGGCCTTTCGGTCAGTGTCGAGGGACTTCCGGTGGACTGGCACTTCGAGGGCGGGCTGGCGGCCCAGGGTGGGGATGTGGCGCCGGGTGCGGTCGAGGACATTCAGCTGGCTTTGCGGCCGCCGCCGGTCGGTTGGGATTACCAAAATTTGCGCCACAACCTTTCGGTAAGGATGGCCAGGGGAGACGGCCGCGGCCTTGG
Source organism: Holophagae bacterium (assembly GCA_030609785.1). Lineage (GTDB taxonomy): Bacteria > Acidobacteriota > Thermoanaerobaculia > Thermoanaerobaculales > Sulfomarinibacteraceae > DAOWGJ01. The sequence goes on along the minus strand of JAUWTC010000015.1, from coordinate 5,247 downwards.
GTCGCCTCTTCGCGCCAGCGTCGTCAGCGGGTGGCGTTCCTTGCCGGAGATCGTCCTCCAACCCCTGGCAGAGGTAGTCGACCTGGGCAGGGATGCCGTCTTTCGGGTGGTTGCCGAGGGGGCGGGAGATCTGGAGTATTCGTGGTTCCACAACGGGTTGGAAATCAGAGATGATACGCGATTTTCAGGTCTCGATACGGGCGTCTTGACGGTCCACGAGGCCGATGCCGCCGACACCGGCGAGTACCGGTGTCGGGTGACGTCACCGGCTGGCTGGGTGCTGTCGCATTATGCCGAGTTGGTGCTGACCGGGGGTGATCGGGGTGGTCCGAGGGACAGTGGGGGGCGAACCCCGAAAAGCTGGGGACCGATGCCGTCGTTTGAGAGTTTTTTCCCCAATCCAGCAGAGGCGGAACCACGAGGGGTCGAACGAGAAGAAAATTGAACCGCCAAGACGCAAAGAGCGCAAAGGTAACGCCAAGGGAATATTAACCACGAAGACACGAAGAACACGAAGAGTTGGAATTCAAGCAGGGAACCCCAGGCTCCCACCCCCCGGCGAAGCCGGCATGCAATTCGTCCGACGAATTGCCCAGTATCGAGTATCGATACGCTATTTCCACTGACTCGTAATCCAGCTTTCAACCTCCGGCAAACCGCCCTGGAGAATCAGGTAGCCGTTGTGGGGTTCCCGGGGTGTGATCTCGTGGTTGATCGTCGTCCGCATCATCGTCAGGACCTCATCATGGTCCCGAGTGTGGCCGAGTACCCAGCCCAACTTCATCAAGGCGGTTTCGGGCAGCATGTTGTCCAGGGGAACGACCCCGATGTCCAGGAGGTCCCGCCCGGTGTCATAGACGTACATCTGGGCGTAGCCCCACAGGGTCTGCACGGTCATCACAACATGCACGCCTGCCTTGATCGCCCGGTCCAGGGCGGGATAGAGGGGGGTGTTGACGTGGCCCAGCCCCGTGCCGGCGATTACGATGCCGTGGTAACCCTTTTCAACGAGGGCATCTACCAGATCGGGGTCCATGCCCGGGTAATAGTAGAGGATCGTCACGCGATCGTCGTAAGCGGTGTCGATCTGAACCTTCCTGGATGGGTCCCGGCGGAGGGTTTCGGTGTTCAGCGGTCTGAAGCCTTCGCGGCTGACGACGGCCAGCGGGATGTCGCTGAGTGTGCGGAAGGTCGAACGGTAAGACGAGTGCATCTTGCGGCAGCGCGTTCCCCGATGCAGCAGGCCGTACCTGTCAGAGGTCGGCCCGAACATGCAGATTTGTACCTCGGCGATGTCACCCTCGCCGGCGGTCTTGACCGCGTGGATCAGGTTGAGGGCTGCGTCCGACGATGGGCGGTCCGAGGATCGTTGGGACCCGACGACCACGATCGGTACGGGCGAGTCCTGCACCATGAACGAGAGGATTGCCGCTGTGTGGCCCATTGTGTCGGTACCGTGCCCAATGACGATACCGTCGGCGCCGGCTTCGATCTCCTTCCCGATCTCTTCGGCCAGCGTGACGTACTCCTTCCAACCCATGTTCTCAGAGAAGACGCCAAAGATCTTGCGGGTCGTCAAATTGCAGAGATCGGCCAGTTCCGGAACGGCGCCATAGAGCTCGCCCGGTGTGAAGGCAGGGATGACCGCGCCGGTGCGGTAGTCCAGGCGGGAGGCGATCGTGCCGCCGGTTCCCAGGAGCGTTACCTTGGGCAGATCGGGCCGCCGCGGGAACTCCTGCTCGGGGATCTTGTAGACCGCTTCCTTGTAGCCGACTTCTTCGATCGATACGACCCGATCGTGATGAACGCCGACGTTGTAGCCGGTCTTGAGTTTTATGACGATATGGAGATCATCGAAGGTCTCCGAACGCGGCAGGATGACGCCTTCGAAGACGCTGCCCGCGCTGTTGGTGCACCTGACATCGGACCACACTTTGACCTCGAACCGAGCCAGAGTCTCGCGGGCCGGCCCGCGGTAGCCTTTGAGAGGGTCTTTGTCTTTATGCGTCACATGTCCTCCAACTGCTTCGATCTTCGAGGCAATCTCCTTGTGCAGAGCAGAAACTCAATACTCGACCTTCTCTTCGTCTTCGTGAAATGAGTTCCAATTTCATCCCTCTTTGCGTTTCTTCGCGATCTTTGCGTCTTTGCGGTTCAATTGCCTTCTCGTTCGGTTTCTTTCGCAATCGCCTGCAGCACGTCGCGGGCCGGTACTCGGCCGCGCAGACCCTTCATCGACAATCCCATCAGGAAGCGGTGCTGCTGGTCGGCCGTGCCGTCGGGATGATCCGGTTGGCGGTTCGTTGCCTTCCGGGTCACGTCTTGGAGCCAATGATCCGGGAACACACCAATGCCCACGGCATTGAGGTAGTCCTGAGGATCCCGGCCCGGCCGCCGGGCCATCCACCGGATAGCCTGGTTGTGGTCCTCGGCTGCGACCGGGTGTTTTCGCAAGATCGTGAACCACGAGATCCACTGGTCGTCGGTGATGGCGTCGACTGCGACTCCTTTTCGACGGAGTCCCTTGATTCGCTCTCCAAAGAAGAACCCGGCCTCCCGTACGTCGGCGTCGGCCTCGTCGGCCACCAGATCGACCAGGCGTGCACCACCCCGACGAATCAGGAAGTGAATAGTCACCAGCGGGAGGCCTGCCTCCGCATAGCGTGCTTCGCGAATCCAGGGAGCCTCGGGCAGTACCCCTTCGAGCGCCTGGACCCGCTCTCGGTCCAAGGCCAGCGGTGGGCTGTCGGTATCGGGGTACATGCGGTCGGGACCCGGCAGGATTCGCTCGAAGTTGGTATGCCCGTCGACGAAGGGCTGCCGGGTTTCGGAAGGCACCCCGTGGAGGGCATCGACGAATCGCAGGCGGATCTCCTCGACGGCCGTCAGGGTGTCGCCCTCGGCGCCCCAGACGACAATGAGAGCATCCTCAGGTTCACAGTCCAACTCCGAGCGCACGGCCTTGAGCTCGGCCGCGGTACCGGGCCACGAGCCGTCGTGGACCAGGATTGGAGCCTGGTCGAGCCCGGCGATCACCCGGATCCGACCCTGGAGCTCGTGAACGAAGGTCAGATCAGGCTGGGTCGGGTGCTCCAGCGTGCCCTTCAGTCCGGCGATACGAATGCCTCGGACCGAAAAAGGACCGGTTCCGCACTCGAAACCCGGGCGGCGTCCGGTGGCCTCGAGCCATCGCTGCCACGCGTCGGCTCGGAAGTGGTCGATCGCCGACGAGGCCAGGATTGACGTCACGTCGCGGTGATCGACGACGATCGTTTCGGGCGAGGTGAAGCCCCGTTGATGCAGTTCGTCTCTGAGTTTGAGGAGGTTGACCTGGCGGACAGCCTCGCCGTGTACCAGTGCGGGCGCCCAACCGGCCTTGGGGACTCCCTTGATCTCGATGCGGGTGCCGCCCCGGACGGAGACGTTGACGTCCTGGCGGCTGGCGCCCATGCCGACGCGGACGTGACCGGTGGAGCGGCAGACTCTGCCGATCAGGAGGATGGCTTCCTCAACCTCGTCAGGCGTCCGCAGGTCTGGGCCGGTGACGGTCTCGATCAAAGGCATGCCGAGGCGGTCGGTTCGCCAGACGATCAGGTGGCCGGTGTCGGAGACCTCCCGGCAGGAGTCCTCCTCGACGCTGACCTGGGTGATCGAAAGTTGTCGTCCGCGGAAGGGCAGCAGCCCGTTGACACCGACGATTGCCGTGCGCTGAAAGCCGGTAGGGATCGATCCGTCGAGGTACTGTTTGCGGGCGATGTGCAACTCGTCGACGATGTCGCACCCCAGCATCAGGCACTGCTCGATCGCAACGTCGACGCCTTCCGGATTGATCAGGAACGGCGGTGTGTCGTCCATCTCGTACGTACAGGTATTGGACTCGTGGAGCAGGTAGACGATGTTCTTCTTGGTCTTGAACTCCATCAGGGCGGTGCCGTCGTACTCGCCCAGTTCCGAGAGGGTCGGGCGCATGTGGCGCAAAACGATGCCGTCATGCTCTTTGGTATAGAGTCCGGCGGGGCATCTGCAGAACAACTTGGTCGCCGTCAGGAGTTGCTGGTGAACCTCGAGCCCGGCCTTGAATCCGACCTCGTCATAGTCGATCGTCTGCTGCACAGCCACCCCCTGGAGTCCGATCTCAGGACCGGGGGGACTATAGCAGGGTGAGTACCCCGCGAGAGCCAACCGGCAGCGTCAGGTGGCTGGTAGAAGCCGATGCCTCAACTCGGCGATGGTCTTGGGTCCGACACGGCAGCATCCTCCGAGAGCAGCGGCGCCGAGGTCGCTCCATCGTGCAGCGTCATCCACCCAGGCGCCGACATGTCCTCCGGAACGCCAACGTTTGACTGCGGGGTCGTAGACCTCTCCGGAATTGGGATAGACGATGATGGGCAGGTCAGTGGCGCCGCGCGCCTGTTCAATCAAGGACGAGATAAAACGCGGGGCCGTGCAGTTGACGCCGACGGCGGCGACGCCGGGTGTCGGGGAACAGGCTCGGACCGCATCGACGAATGGCGTTCCATCCGAGAGATGGAGGCCGTCCCGGCAGCTGAAGCTCAGCCAGGCCCACCGTCCCGGTGTTTCTCTGAGGAGTTGGAGCAGGACTCGGGCCTCCCGGAGGGACGGCAGGGTCTCGCAGGCAAGAAGGTCGGCGGGACTTTCAGCCAGCACCGGCCAGCGTTCCCGGTGAAATTCGTACAACGCGGCATCATTGATTTTATAGGCCCCGGTGTACTCGGACCCGTCTGCGAGAAAGGCGCCGTAGGGACCGATGCTCGCTGCCACCAGTGGACGAAGGCGGCCGCGGCGGTTTGGCGGGTGGCTCCAGAATGAGTCTCGGGCTTCAATAGCGAGGTCAGTCGACAATCGAAGAAGATCGCGGCCCTCATTCTTGCTGAGACCTCTGGCGGAGAAGCCGTGAAGGGTGGCCTGGTAACTCGAGGTCGTGATGCAGTCCGCCCCGGCCTCGAGGTAGTCCGTGTGTACTCTGCGAATCGCCCCGGGCTCTTCAATCAGCAGCCGTGCCGACCACAGCGGGTCGTCGAGGTTGTGGCCCCGCTCCTCAAGAGCGGTGGCCAATCCCCCGTCAAAGATGACCCGGCCCTGTCGTTCAATCAATTCGGAGAGGGGGTTCGTGACTGCCATCATCAGGATGTCTTAGAAGGTATCACGCCTCGCGATTCGGGTGGCAGGAGCAGAGGCTGCGAACCGCCGCTGACGCTGGATTCCATTCCAGGCCTCCTGGGGTCC
>JAUWTC010000134.1 GCA_030609785.1 Holophagae bacterium | reverse complement strand
TCACGCTCACCTCGCCTCACACAGAGGCCCGGCCGCTATCCAGGTTCGATGCAACCCGGTCAAACTCAGTCGAGTTCCTGAACCTCGATCACTGCGCGCCCCTTGTAGTGACCACAATGCGGACACACGCGATGGGGCAACTTTGGCTCAAAGCACTCCGTACACAGGCTGGAGCCTGCCGGGGTCAACGCGTGGTGAGCGCGTCGCTTATCACGCCGGGTTCGAGAGATTTTTCTCTTTGGATTTGCCATGATCTACTCCGTTCTCTTCAACGAGTCAGGACGGTTGCCCTTCGAGCCCGCGAAGCGCCTCCCATCGGGGGTCCACTTCAGGCTCGCATCGGCAACTCTCTTCCTGGTTTTTATTGGCGCCGCACCGCGGACACAAACCGGCACATTCCGGTTGACACAAAATTCGCATCGGCAGATTGAGCATCACCTGCTCTGCCGCCAGCCTAACGACATCCACCTGGTCATCGGTGATAAACACCACGTCCAGATCACCCTCGCCCAATTCGATCTCCTCGTGAGCAGCATCGAGCGGGTGGCGCAACTCAACCGAGAACCGATCGCTCCCTTTCCAGGGAACCGGCACCAGGCAGCGGGCGCACACCAGCAAGCCTTCGGCCTCCATCGACCCATCGACCAAATATCCACCGTCCATCGGCAAGACCCGACCCTCAAGGCGCACAGTCATTGGACCGGCCACCTGGTCGGAATCCAGCTTGTCGACCGCCAACACCACCTCTTCGGCAAAGGTGATCGGGCGTTCATCAACGTTGGAAAGGCTTATCGACACACACGCTCCCCGTTCCGGAAAAGCCCGGACGAACGGGGAGTATAACAGGCATGGCTTCACAGGGCCAGTATTGGCGGCTCAGTTGTGTTCTTGGCCCCGACCCGACCCTTCAAGCGCCTTCAGCACCGTGGCCGCATCACGGTGTTCGGGATCCCGGGACAGCACGGTCTGAAGATGCTCGATCGCACGCTGCCGGCCGGTCTCGCCCTGCCGGGCCCGGGCCAGGGCCAAATGGTAAAGCGCCGTGACATTTTCGGGCTCGAGTTTCAGGGCCCTCTCGAGCGGCCTCACAGCATCCACTCCCTTGTCGGCCGCAACCAGGGCCACGCCGAGATCGGTCAAGGCCTCGACCGAGTAGGGATGAACCTCCAAAACCCGGCGAAACACCGTGGTGGCCGCCATCGGCCGGTTGGTTCTGATCAGGGCTCGGCCCAACTCCAGCCGGGCCATAGAAAAGGTCGGACGCATTCCCAGGACCCTGCGCAGGTACCGGACGGCAGCCTCGTCGTCCCCAAGCTGTCTGAGCAACAGGGCCAAGTTGAAGGCGTGAAACCAGTCGTCCGGGTCACGCTCTTCGGCTTGGGACAGCGTGGCCCAGGTCCTCGCAAGGCCATCGGGACCCACAAGGGACCTGAGTTGTCCAAGGCCCTTCTCGATCTCACGGACCGTCGCCTCATTGCCCAATTGGTGCGTAAACGGAGGCCTCTTCATCCGATCCAGGACCTCGGAACCCAGGCGCAAATTCGACCACTCTGTCGGTGCGAGCCGCCGGGTAATCGAGCTGTCGTCGGGCAAGGCCTGGGCAGGTTGACCCTTAAACGGGGCCGAGAGCATGCCGTTGCCCAGGGCACGAATGATCTCCCGAGCAACGACCGACGTTCCCTCGAGCGTCAGGTGGACGTGGTCGTAGAAGAATCTCCCACCCGGCACCCCATCCGATGCCGCAGCCTCCATCGCCCTTTCGACATCAGCCAGCACGGCGACCGAAGGGTCGGCCCTCTCGACCGCCTCTCGAATCATCCGGTTGACGGAAGAGTCTGCCCGGAACCGCAATCTGTCCAGGTCTCGGCTGAGCCTGAAGGCTTCCAGGGCCTCTTCCCGACGCCCGGCGGCCAGCAACACCCTTGCCCGGAGGAACTCGATGTCGGCGGTTCCTCCGTCTATCCGCCCCGCCTCCCCGAGCGCCTCCAGTGAGCGGTCGGTTTCCCCTCCGACGGCTGCCTGCATCGCTTCGTCGACCAACCGGTCCCGGGCCTGACGCTGAGCCCTCGGCAGATCTGTCCGGCCGCCGGAACCGAAAGGTGGACTGTCCGCCAGGTTGACGCCGACGGTACACAGGACAACAGGCACGCCGGCGTCCTTCGCCATCTTCAGGATGCCCCGCACATTGCCGGCGAAACGCGCCCGGACCTGATCGAGGGCGGGATCGGACGGCAATATTTCCAAGCCGAGAAAAGCCTCCAACCCCTGCCACTCTTCCATGGTTCCTCGGCGAAGATCGGCCTCAGTGGCCATGCGGGCGACGGTTTGTCCCAGCCGGGATCGAAGCAGCCCTCTGCGGACAGCGGAGACCGTCCGTCGCCCACGACCGCCGGCGGTCGGTCCGAAGGGGCCGACGATCTCGTTGTTGCCCGCATAGAGCACCAGCAAATCCGGTTCCAATGCCAAGACCTCGGACGCCACCCACCGAACCACCGTCGAATCGATGGCCGTCATGGCGGCACTGACCACCTCGAACCGGGCCTCAGGCCAGGCCTCGGGGAGCAAGACCTCGAGAAACCGGGCCGTCGAGAAGGAGGGGTCAGGATCACCTTGGGCGGCAGACCCACCGAGGACGAAAACTCGGGTCAGACCTTCCGGCTTGGGACGATCCAGCGCAAACGGCGTTGCCAACCGGGCACGCCGTGGTCCGAAGATCGGCCACGTGAAATAGGGATTGTCGACTGCAAGAACCGCCCCACCAACCCGGCCAGGAACCCAGAAAGTCGACGGGTGGCCAATTCCCGCAAGACGGAGGCCTCCCTCGACCACTGCCAAGAGGATCAGGACCGGCCCGACCAGGGCCAACAGGCGGAAGAACCAACGGCGCGTCACCGAAGGAGTGTACCTGTGCCGGGACTGGGCACAGAGTTAACCATTGAAAAACGCACACCGGTCGAAGGTTCGGCGGTGGGTCAACTCTGCACCCACTCCCGGCAGGATGCGCTTCGCGCAGGTGGGGTTATTAAGATGCACAATGAAAGAAAACCAAAATCGAGGATGCGCGCAGCGCAGCAAACAGGATCCTGAAGGGCAGAGGCCTCGGCCAAGCCAACCTTCCCGGCAACGTCCCTGGCCTATGTTCTTCAGGATCCTAGAGGTCCATGACGAAGTCGACATCGGGATCAAGGGGTGACTGAGATCGGGCAGGGCTCAACCAAGTGAGAAACAACAGCACCGTGAAGGACGCGGAGAGAGAAACCGCCGCAGGTAAGACCCCCGCCTTCAACGATACCGATGGAAGCCAGTCCAGAAACGTCTGCTTCGACAGGAACTCCAGACCCAAATTGACGACCATGCCCGTCGCCATCGAAGCCGTGGCGGCGGTCGCCGTCACCCGACGCCAGTTCAACCCAATGGCCACCGCCGGCGCCAATGCCGCCGCGAAGGTGCCGAAAGCAAAGGTCCCGACGAGGGCGATCAAGTCTTTGTAAAGGAAGGCAAAAACCGCCGCGAAAACGGCGATGCCGACAACCGCCACCCTTCCCCATAGAAATTCGTTCGAAACCCGCCGACCAAAGGCCTTCGGCAGATCCCTGACGATGGCCGCAGACCCGATGTTCAAAAAGGAATCGGCGGTCGACATGATGGCAGCCAGAACCCCGGCAAACACCAGGCCGGCAAGGATGGGTGGCGTACAACTCAGCAGGAATTGTGGCGCAGCCTGATCAGGATTGACCAACGCGGTCATTCGCCCCTGGGCCACCAACGCCGGAACCGTCAAACCAATCCCGAGCCAAATCAGGACACACGCCGATTGGGTCAGTCCGATGACCAGCGGCATCCACTTGAGCGTTCGGGGATCTGAGAGCATGAAGAACTTGTGGAGCATGTGTGGCTGACCCAGGAGGCCAACCGCAAAGACAAAGAAGAACCCTACGGCCGTCATCACCGACAGGGTTCCGAAGGGGTCGAGGTGACTCGGGCCGAATGCATCCGACGCGATAATCGACCGCGACATCGCCTCGAGACCACCCCCCGATTGAAGGCAGTAAACGAAAACGGCAACCGCAGCGACGACCATCAGCACACCCTGAATCAGATCGGTATAGACCCCGGCCACCATGCCGCCTGCGGTTGCGTAAAACACCACGACGGCACAGCCGAGAATCATCGCCGCCGGCAGACTCCACTGCCCGAGCAGAGCTCCGGTACCGAAGACCATCTCGATCAAAATACCCAGGGCCTGGATCTGGGCGCCGAGGTATCCGATCGTTCCGATAATGACGGCGACCGCCGCAAGCCCCGAGGCACGGCGGCTACCGTAACGAACCAGGATGACATCGGACACCGTGTAGATTTCTCGAAGCCCTGCCAACAACCTCAGACGTTTGCCCACGACCCAACACAAAAAGCCGGAGGTAAAGCCGACGGGAATGCAGATAAACAGAGAGGCGACGCCCACGCGATACATCAGGCCCGGACCACCCATGAATACGAACCCACTGAACGCCGCTGACATCGTCGCAAAGGCCGTGACGATCCAGCCGATCTTCTGCCCGGCGATGAAGAAGTCTTTGGCCGACTTGGTTCTACCCGCAGCCCAGATGCCGATCGCCGTCACCAAGGCCAGATAGAGAACAGCCGACCCTACTACGCTCGGGTTCACCGGGGATGTCATCCTTCGGCATCCCCTTTGCTCCGGTTACGGCGAGCGTCGAAACGGCGGAGGTCCTCTTCCCGCAGTTCCCACCGGCTGAAGGTCCATCCATAGGCAAGAGCCACCAGGAGCAGAGGCCCCAGCCACAGGCCATAGATTTGTACCGCAGTTCCCACCGGAAATCCCCCGAACCACGGGCCCTCGAGGACATGTCCCCGAAGCAGGAGCATGGCGACTCCACACCCCTCGAGGATGAGAGTCAGGGCCACCAGCGGTACCCAAAGGGGACCCAGTTTCCCATTTCGGGTCACGGCCAGGGCGATCAGGGCGGCCGGGAAGGCCATCACCAGAAGAACGAAGCACAATTCGGCCACGAACCCCGGAAACCAACTGCAGACCAGCATCGCAGGTGACGCCAGCCCAAGAAACAGCAGTGCATATCGCTGAGCCATGGTGTGGATGCTACCACTAGGATCCTACTGGGCATAGGCCGCCGGCGTGGTCGAGAATTGGGAGTGGGCTCAGGTCTCTGCCCTGCAGGATCCTGTCGATGCGCTGCGCGCATCCTGGGGTTGGGTTATTTGGCGAGGGCCATTCGGTGTCTCTTTTCTTCGGAGGTCGACCACTCGGTGAGAACACTGAAGACTCCGACTCCCAGGGCGGCAATCGATACCAGCCCCCAGAGTGTCCCCCCAAGGATCGGCACGAGCCGGACCAACAGCAGAATGGACACGCCGACAAACACGTTCAGGCTGATCGGCCAGCCTTTCCCGGACCATCGAGCCGGCGCCAGGCCCGTGATCCACACTCCGAGGACCGCAAGTCCAACCGCCTTGATCATCAAGAAAATTACCATCAGACACCCGGCCAACGGCACGCCCCACATCGGGCCAAGTCCCAGAACGACCACAAGTGCAGCGAACAGCGTAATGACCACTACCACACCGAGAAATGCCAGGCGCCAACCGGTCCGTCGCAGGTCAGCGACTGCCGCACGCAACCGCTGCGGCCAGATCAGACCCACCAGCGTCGTCGCCACCAGCCACAGTCCGGCAGTAATCAGAAACAGGCCCGGCCTCAGGGTCGCACTGCCTCCGGCGCGAATCGGATCCGGATCAAGGGCCGCGAGGGACGGCAGCGCGATGACGCGGCCCTCAACTCTGGCCTGGTCGTCAAGATGTACCGTACCCAACACCGCAACCGCATCACCGTGGACCCGGGCCTGCGGTCCCAGGGTCAAATCCCCGGCCAGCACCACCGCATCGCCCTCAATCTCGGAATTGACATCGAGATCGGTGGCAAATCGGAACACGTCAGTCGTCGCCTCAGTAGAGGCGATGCCGGCGACGAGCAGACCAACGATCAGAACCGGGGTCAGGAACGATCGGACCATACCGCGCGGCGTCTCCACCTCTTCGAAATCGAGACCAAGGCCCCAATCCCGGCCATACTGACCATTACCGCCCCCAGGACAACCGGCCACGAAATCAAAGCGCCCAACCCGACTGCTGCGGCCCGCAATGCACCGACAAAGTCCATCACCGTTCCGGCGAGCGCCAACCATCCACCTGCGGTCCAGGCGGGGAGAGCCGCGGCCATCGAAGCGCCTGGTACGCCTCCCAATACCGTCACGCCGGCAAGCACGAGGATAACCGACGCGGCCACCGGCACAAGGGCCAGGTGGCGGCGGCGACCAGTGAGAACCTGAACTGCGTGGATCACCCGCTGTTGCAGGGCCGGATCGGCCGGTGGCGAGGCGGTCTCAAGGACATTGGCCAGGCGCTCCTCGGCCACGGCAAACTGCCGACAGGCCTCACAGCTTTCCAGGTGGCCGGCAACGGCTGGGTCAAACCGGTCCAGACCCCCGGGACCTTCGACCAAGATGTGGCGTACTGTTTCGCACTGGCTGCTCACGATGCCTCCCGAGTCGTCACAGGAACGACTCCAACTCCTTGCGTAATACGCTGTGCGCCCGAAAAAGTTTGTTCTTGACCGTGCCCAAAGGCATGCCCTCCAAATCAGCGATCTCCTGATAGCTCAAGCCCCCAAAGTGACGGAGCAATACCAGCTCTCGATACTCCGGCCGAAGGCCCTCGATTGCCTGACGGAGGACGCCGGCGAGCTCTGAGTTTTTCAGGTGCCCCAGTGGGTCCTTCGCCTGATCGACCAGGACGACTTCGACCTCGTCTCCCTCGCGATCTTCACGAATTATGGGAACGGTCTTCAGGCGCCGGCGCCGGAGGTGGTCAATACCGAGATTGTGGCCGATCCGAAAAAGCCACGTCGAAAAACGATAGGTCGGGTCATACCGTTCCAGGGCCGACCAGGCGCGGATGAAGGCCTCCTGGGTCAGTTCCTTGGCCAGTT
>JAUWTC010000261.1 GCA_030609785.1 Holophagae bacterium | reverse complement strand
TGGCCCGGGCGGAACGTGGGGTGGCCCAAATGGGCGAGTGCGGCGTCGACGTCGAGGAAATTCTGCGTCTGGTGACGGAAGCCAGGGTGATCAGCGAGGAAGCCCTCCGAGAGGTTCGAGCACTCGGTGGAGACATCCGAGAGGATCCGGCCGAATTGGATGGGATCGAGAGTCGGCTGCACGCCCTGGAAAAGATGATGCTCAAGTATGGCGGGACGCTGGAAGAGGTCCTGGACCACCGCGAACGCCTGAGGGCCGAGAGGACCGAACTCGAAAAGGTGGAAGACCGTCTGGAAAGCGCCCGGAGAGACGACGCCGCTGCCCTCGAGGCATTCGATGAGGCGGCCATTTGTCTGCAGCTTAAGCGAGTGGAGGCCTCACGGGCCATGGCAGTCGAGATCAGTCGTGTTCTCGAACGGATGGATATGGTGGGGACGATGCTCGACTTCCACTGGGCAGCCCGGCCCGAGGACGGGAGTCCTCTCAGAAGGGATGGCCTGCCGGTGGGGTTCGGGGCCGATGGCGTCGAAGAGGTGGAGCTTCTGCTGGCAGCCAACGAGGGAGAGGATCTCAGGCCGATGGCCAGGATCGCCTCCGGCGGTGAGCTTTCCCGCCTCCATCTGGCCGTTCGAACCGTACTCCGGCAGCGGGGTCCGTCTCAGGGGCTGACCCTGTTGTTCGATGAGGTTGACAGTGGACTGGGTGGAGCCACGGCCGCCGCGCTGGCCGGTCTCCTGGCTGAACTGGCCCATCACGATCAGGTCCTGGTCGTTACCCACCTGGCACAGGTTGCGGGACGGGCCGAGGCCCAGTTCAAGGTGGAAAAATCGGTCAACGGGGGGCGGACGACGACTTCGGTCACAAGACTGGAGGGAGAGGCTCGAACCAGAGAGGTGGCTCGAATGGTGGCGGGGGAGGCGGTAACCGACGCCGCCCGATCTCATGCTGCTGAGTTGCTCGGAGCAGACAATGACTGAACGATCTCGTGGATTGATGCAGGTCCTCCCCTTTTACCAGCAGGATGATCTCGCGGCGGCGGTGCCCCAGGTCAATCGTTGCCTGGCCGAGGCGGGCGTTGTGCTTCTGCCCACGGAGACGTATTACGGTCTTGCGTGTAACCCTTACTCCGAGGAGGCCGTGCGCAGGGTGTTGGACCTCAAGGACCGGCCGAGGGATATCCCTCTACCCGTGCTCGCCGCAGACTGGGCTCAGGTGGATCGGTTGACGGTAGTCCCAGAGGCCTGGCGGGACCGCCTCCAGGCCTTGTGGCCGGGTCCGATCACGGTTGTCCTGCCGACTCGCAAGGACCTCCCCGCCTCGTTGGCGGCTACGGTGGCCGTTCGGATTCCGGGCCATGGGCTATTACGGCAACTGTTGGCAGTGACCGGTCCACTGACCGGGACCTCGGCCAACCGTCACGGCGACCGACCGGCCGTCGACGTTGGGGGCGCCATGAAGTCACTGGTCGGTAATCCGGAACTGGCCCTCGACGGAGGGCCGTCCCCTGGCGGACAACCATCGACCCTGGTGGATTTGACCGGTTCGAGGGCGCGGGTCCTCCGGCAAGGGGCCGAGGTGTGGGACCAACCCGGCGGAGCCGGAAACTGAGGCAGTGACCGACCGGCTCCGCCGGGTAACTCTCACCTATCGGCTCTCAGCTCTGCAGCGAATTGCTCTCCTTGCCCCCGCATATCCGATCTCCGGAATTGGTTCAGATTCACTGGCCGGGGTGTCCCCCTGGGGGCCTTCGATTGAAAAGAGTAAATGCTTGTTTCAAAGGCGGTTCCGAGATGCTGTTCCCAAGCCCCTCCCTGTTGTGGAAAACTCTGCGGAAAACTCTGCGGAAAAGTCGTTAAGACACTGTAAAAACAGGGACTTTCAAATAATGCCTCAAATATCGAGTCATTTTTAAATAACTGAATTTAAATCACTTAGATGTATCTTGTTGAAATTCAACGGCTTTTGAAAATCCACGGTTGCCCGAGATTCCACAGGTTCCTTAAAAAGAGGCACTTGGCAGCCTTGCCGGTCTGTCAACCCTGTGATAGTTTTCGGCGCTCAGTAAGGGGCGGCGTAATGGCAGTGATTTCGTTCGAAAACAAGGTTCCGGAGATTGGGGCTCGCGTGTTTCTTGCACCGGGTGCGCTGGTCTTGGGCGAGGTGTTTCTTGGTGACGATGTGTCGGTCTGGTTCAACGTCATCCTGCGGGCGGACATCCACTGGATTCGGGTCGGCGCTCGCTCCAACCTCCAGGATGGCGTGATCGTCCATGTGGAGAATCAACAGAGTCCGACCCTGTTGGAGGACGAGGTCAGTGTGGGTCACGGCGCGATCTTGCATGGCTGTACCGTAGGATCGGGTGCCTTGGTCGGTATGGGCGCAAAAATCCTCAACGATGCTGTGATTGGAGAGGGTTCGTTGGTAGCTGCCGGGGCAGTCGTCCGGGAGGGGTTCAAGGCGCCCCCGAGATCATTGGTCGTCGGAGTGCCGGCCGTCGTGAAAAGGGCGCTAACAGATGAGGAATACGAACGGGCGCGGGGAACGGCACTGAACTATCTGCAGTACAAAGAGCGTTACCTTGCCGAAGGGTTGGGCCTCCAATGTGAAGAGATGGAGATTGGGAATGATTCGTAAAATAAAGGGAACTCGAGACATTCTGCCACCTGAGTCGCGCTTGTGGGGCGCGGTGGAGGCCGAGGCGTGGCGGGTGTTCGAGGGTTTCGGGTATGAGGAAATCCGTCTTCCGGTTATGGAGCCGACCGAACTCTTCGTGCGAACCGTCGGCGAGGGTACGGACATCGTCTCCAAGGAGATGTACACCTTTGCCGACCGCAAAGGACGTTCGTTGACCCTGCGCCCGGAGGGCACGGCAGGTGTCGCCAGGGCCTATATCGAAAACGGACTCGGGCAGCGCCCCCAGCCGGTGCGCTTGTCCTACATGGGCCCGATGTTCCGATACGAGAAGATGCAGAGAGGCCGGTATCGACAGTTTTCCCAGATCGGAATCGAACTGCTGGGCGCGTCGACGCCCCAGGCCGATGTCGAGGTCCTTTTGGCGCTCCACACGTTCCTGAAGGCGTTGGAATTCGATGATTTGGTGATTGTGCTCAATAACCTGGGTGACCCGGAAGACCGGGAGCGTTTCATTGAAGTTCTCAAAGGCGAATTGGCGCCGGATCGGGAAGCCCTGTGCGGCGATTGCCGGCGGCGGTGGACCGAGAATCCGCTGAGGATCCTGGACTGCAAGGTGGAGACGTGCCGGGACTTGGTGGCCAACACAACTCCCGTGGCAGACGTCGTCAGTGACGAGGCCAGGATTCACGTGGAGGCAGTGGCCCAAGGCCTCCGTGCCCTGGAGATTCCCGTTCGACTGGCGCCGCGGCTGGTGCGCGGACTCGATTATTACCTGAGGACGGTGTTCGAGGTGGTTTCACCGGTTCTGGGAGAGGACACGGTGATCTGTGGCGGCGGGCGGTACGATCGGTTGATCTCGGACCTCGGAGGCAAGGCTGTGCCCGGCATCGGCTTCGCCATCGGAGAGGATCGCCTTATTGACGTGCTCCCCGATTCGTTCAAGCATCGAGTTCTGGACGTGCCCGTCGTCGCCGTATTGCCGTTGGGTCATGAGGCGGCGGCCCCGGCCTTGGGTCTGACGGTTCAATTGATCGAGGCCGGCGTGAGGGCGCCGGCGGAGGTGTCCGGGCGATCACTTAAGGCCGGCCTGAGGTGGGCGAACAAGATCGGCGCCGCTGTGGCGTTGATCCTGGGTCAGTCAGAGATGGAGGAGGACCGTGTCCTCGTAAGGGATCTTCGAGAGGGGACGCAGGAGACCGTTGCTCGAGACGCAGTCGTCGAGACGGTCCGGCGCCTCTTGGGGATGAAAGGTGAAGAATGAAAATACGTGCGTGGGACAGACCGTGGTGTGCGAGTTTGAGCGCCGAGAATCTCGAGCAAGAGATCGAAGTCGTTGGTTGGGTCCGGCGTCGGCGAGACCTCGGTGGGCTGGTATTCGTCGATCTCAGGGATAGGACGGGCATCGTGCAGCTGGTCTTCGAGACCGAGATGCTTTCATACGGCGAGAAACTGTCACCCGAGGACGTCATCAGAGTTGAGGGCACCATCCGGAGGCGGGCCGAGGGTCAGGCCAATCCCGATTTGCCGACCGGAGAGATCGAAATCCAGGTCTCGAATTGTGAGGTGCTGACCCGGGCCGAAACGCCGCCCTTTGTCGTCGAGGACGACACCAACGCCTCCGAGGAATTGCGCCTGAAACACCGGGCGTTGGATCTCCGGCGTCCGAAAATGGTATCCAACCTGATCCTCCGCCACCGTGTCGTCGCCGAAGCTCGCCGTTTCTTCGACGAAATGGAGTTTTTGGAGGTTGAAACGCCGATTTTAACCCGTTCGACGCCGGAAGGCGCCCGCGATTTTCTGGTGCCTTCGCGTGTCCATAAGGGAGATTTCTACGCCCTACCTCAGTCTCCACAGCTGTTCAAGCAGATGCTGCAGGTCGCCGGAATCGGACGATACGTTCAGGTCGCCCGCTGCTTCCGTGACGAAGACCTGCGGGCCGACCGTCAGCCGGAGTTCACCCAGATCGACATCGAGGCTTCCTTCATCACCGAGGAGGACATCTTTTTCCTGATCGAAGGACTGTTCGGCCGCATCTTTCCGATGGTGGGCATCAATCCCCCGGAGACCTTTCCGCGCTTGCGCTACGCCGAGTGCCTGGAGCGGTTCGGTTCCGATCGTCCGGACACCCGGTTCGGGCTGGAGTTGGTGGAGCTGGGACCACAGTGCGATGGTTGTGGATTTCGGGTTCTCGAAGGGGCGGCCGAGGAGGGCAGGGTCAAGGGCATCCT
>JAUWTC010000306.1 GCA_030609785.1 Holophagae bacterium | reverse complement strand
GGCTGCGAGGAAGAGCGGCACCGCCCGGCGGAGCAATGCGTCCATCACCGGCTGTGTCTTTTCGCCGTTATATGTCTTCCGTTTCATGCCTCCAGAATATCCTATCTGAGCGCGATCCGGGTGGACTCAAGGCTCGGCTTAACCACTGACCATTCTGCTAAACTCCGCGCGGAGGTACTCCCTTGAAACGTTGTTTACTCGGCCTGCTGATTCTTCTCGTGGTCGTGGCAGTTTTTGCTGAGGGTGAGAAGGAGTCTGGGCTGACTCCCATCGGCGGCCTGACCTTCGCCGACGAGTTCGAGTTGACCGTGGTCAACGTGATGGCCCACGTCACCGACAAGAAGGGCAATTTGGTGACCGACCTGACGAAGGAAGACTTCAGGATCGTCCAGGACAGGCAGGAGAAGGAGATTTCCAATTTCCAGTTGTACACCGAGGCGGTGTACGAACAGTACGCTGCCGCAGCGGCCAAATTGCCGCCGGGGATGCCCCTCCCGGAGTCCACGATCGAACCGCAGCCGGTGAATATGGTCGTCTATATTGACAACGACAACCTTCATCCGCTCGACCGCAACCGGGTGCTGCGCAACGTCCGCGAATTTGTCGCCGAGAATCTCCGTCCACCGATGCAGATGATGGTGGTCGAGGGTTCCCTTGGGAATTTGAAGATCCTCCAGTCCTTCACCTCGAATTCCCGAGAGGTTCGTGATTCTCTGAGAGGGATGACTTCCCGTGCCGGCGGACGGCCGGGGCGCGACTCGGCTCGCCAGGGCGTGCTCGAACGAATGCAGCATGAGATCGAGAACTACGGCCTGGCCTCGGGCTTGGCTGTCCGGGGAACTCGTTCCTATAACGAGATGATGACCTACGCTGAAGAGGAGGCTCACAACGTGATGCTCTCCATCGACAGGTTGCGCGAGGTTGTGACCTTTCTGGCCGGCCTGCCGGGGAGGAAGTCGGTACTCTATATCTCCAACGGACTTCCGATGGTCCCCGGATTGGATCTCTTCAACGCTTTTTCCGATGCCTATAATGACCCCACTATCCTTGCCGAGACCCAGAGATTCGACCGGTCATCCGCCTTCAAATCAGTGGTCGCCGCAGCGAACTCTCAGAATGTTTCTTTCTACACCATTGGCGCCGGCGGGCTTGAGGTGGTAGGCATGTCAGCCAACGAATACCGCGGGAACCGGGGGCCGATGGTGACCTCTCTGGGCGCCGAAACCTATTTGGAAAGCCTGCGCTACATGGCGAGAGGCACCGGTGGTTTGGCGATCACAAAGACCAACGATTTCGACGCCGGCCTCAAGCGAATCGAGAACGATCTTTATACCTACTACTCGCTCGGCTACCCGCTCGTTCAGACCGGTAGGGACAAGGTACATCACATCAAGGTCACCCTCCCGGGCCACCCGGAGCTTGTCATTCGGTTTCGAAGCAGTTTCGTCGAGAAGTCGCTGGAAACTCGAGTCCAGGACAGGACGCTCGCGGGCCTGCTCCACGACCTCAACGAGAACCCCATGGACCTTGAATGCGTGACCGGCATGGCGACACCGGCGGCCAACGACCTCTGGATGGTCCCGATGGCTGTCTCCTTCCCGATCGAAAGGGTCGCTCTGCTGCCCGAGGGCGAATTCTACGTCGGCAGAGTCGTCATATTCGTCACTACACGCGACTCGGACGGGAGGAGGTCGGAGATTGTGAGCCAGGAGAGCGAGATCAGGCTTCCGGCCGCCATCTACGAGCAGATCCGGGACAGCCGTTTCGACATTGACCTCAGCCTCCTGATGGAGGCTGGTTCCTACCGTGTGGCCATCGGCCTGATGGACCAGATCACCAGGCAGGCCAGCTACCAAACGATCACCACTGTCGTTTCGTCACGGTGACACAGGGAGGGGTTGCCGGCATGTTCCAGGGAGACAGCTCGAACGGGACTTTGATCAGTGCATCCTGTTTGTATTCGCGGCTGCCGGTCCAGATTCGGCCGGAGTGGACAGATGTTTCTCTTGGTGGTGACCATCGGTTGAATCTGAGGCTGATCGGTCAGCAAATCATCTGTACTTGCCCGACAGGCTCTGTCGATGAACCATCAACTCTGGCGACCCTGGTCAGAATTGAAGAGGCCGTCAGAGTCTCAATCCCTGGCGACCTGCCGTTCGTCTGGATTTCGGACTACTCGGGCATGTCGGGGATCACCATGAGGGCCCGCAAGCTCTTTGCATCGGAGATTTCGAGGTGGCCGCGGCTTCGGGGATTGATCCTCTTCGGCTTGTCCCCCTTCTATTCGGCCGCCGTTCAATTGGCGATCAGGCTCAAACTCGTGCCCTTCCCGATTCACGCCGTTGGTTCCTATCAAGA
The DNA here is from genome assembly GCA_030609785.1 of Holophagae bacterium. Lineage (GTDB taxonomy): Bacteria > Acidobacteriota > Thermoanaerobaculia > Thermoanaerobaculales > Sulfomarinibacteraceae > DAOWGJ01. The sequence goes on along the minus strand of JAUWTC010000306.1, from coordinate 2,020 downwards.
GGCGATCGAGGTGGCGATCTCGATCCTCGAGACCCTGCCGTCGGGCGAGCGACCAGCGCCGACCCCTCCGGTGATCCTGACCGACGAGAGATGGAAGCTCGAACTGGATGGTTATTCCATACGATTCGAAGTGATTAACGGGTCGATTCTGCACTCGTTGCAACAAGGGCGCGTCAGGGAGGAACACCTCGATCCGATCTTTGAACTGCGTGACGAGGTCATGCGGGCGTCCGGTCTCAAGGGCAAGCCCTTTTCCATTCTCGCCGGAATGGAAAACGTCGAGAAGTCCAGTCATGCAGGGAGATTGGGATACGTTCGCCGCATGGCGAGGTGGTATCACGAGAATCCGTTTGATGTCGAGGTGTTCTACGGCTTGAATACCCTGATGAGTACGGTAATCAAGGTGACGGCGGGCCTGGTGCCGTTCAAAGTCCACGTATCGAAGACGTTCGAGGAGGGGCTGGAGTACATCTCGGGTTTTGTTTCGGCCGGTCGGGATAGAGCATCGAGTTCCGGTCTTCAGCAGCAGGCAAGAAGCCGGCGTCAAGACGTGGTGCCCCAAGAAAAAATTGATGAACTCCTGAAAGTGCTCGGGGCAATCAGTTGGGACACGGACGACGAGTGGGATCTGCAAGCCGTTGACCCCTCCGATCCCCTCGCACCGGTGTACGAAGCGATCAGCCTGATAAAGACCGAGATTGACGATTTGCTTGCCCGACAGGAATCCGATGCCGTCGAGCGCAGCCTGCTCCAGGATCGACTGGCAAGGTCGGAGAAGATGGAAGCGGTGGGTCTGTTGGCGGGCGGTGTGGCCCATGACCTCAACAACATCTTGTCCGGCATCGTCAGCTACCCTGAATTGCTGCTGATGGACGAGACATTGAGCCCCGAAGCGCGGCGTAGGGTCCATTCCATCAAGAAGAGTGGTGATCAAGCGGCCGCCGTCGTCAAGGATCTGATGGCGGTCTCGCGGGGCGCCGCCACCAGGACTGAGCCGGTTTCTCTCGGCGCTATCGTCAGAGAGTATTTGAGTTCCCCGGATTTCGCCGCGATGTCGGCTGTATGCCCAGGAATCACCGTCGACAGCCGGCTTGGCGAGAGGTCGGCCCTGGTTTCCGGATCGCCGGTGCATCTTCGAAAGGTCGTGGCGAACCTGGTGGCCAACGCCTTCGAGAGTTTTGAAGAGGATTCCAAGGAAGGACGAGTGTATGTTGAGACCTTCCTTCGCCATGTTGATGCCGAGAGATCCTTTGGTCCCGATGGGGCGCCGGATGGCGACTCGGTGGTTTTGCGGGTTGTGGACAACGGCTCGGGGATCGAGGCCGACCACCGGGAACGGATCTTCGAGCCGTTCTTCACCAAGAAAATCATGGGCAGGAGTGGAACCGGTTTGGGGCTGACCGTCGTCTGGAACATCGTCCAAAACCACTGCGGCTTCATCGATCTCGCGTCAGGTGAGGAGGGAACATCATTTGACATCTATTTCCCAGTCACTACCGAAAGTCTTCCCGAGAGGGACAAGGAGGTGCCTCTGGAGCAGCTTCGCGGTACGGGACAAAGGATTCTGGTCGTCGACGATGTGGCAGCGCAGAGGGAGATTGCAGAGGCCTTGTTGGCCCGCCTCGGCTATCAGGTTGAAGCCGTTTCAAGCGGAGAAGGTGCGATCGAGAGACTCAGGCACGAGGCGTTTGACGTCCTCCTGCTAGACATGTTGATGGAACCCGGTCTCAACGGTCGAGAGACCTACGAAAAAATCCTCGAGATCCATCCGGGCCAGAAGGCCGTAATCGCCAGCGGGTACTCTCAGGACGATGAGGTCCGGAAGGCTCGGGCCCTTGGGGCCGGCGCTTTCCTTGCCAAGCCGTACTCATTAGAAGAGATCGGTGTGGCTGTTCGGTATGTGTTGGGGAAGGACGAAATAACGAGGATGAAGGCTGAAGGATGAAGAGGGAAGGGTGAAGATTAAGTTTCCTCGTTGGTTGAAGGTCCTTTCCATCATTGCCGTGGTCCTTGTTCTGCT
>JAUWTC010000229.1 GCA_030609785.1 Holophagae bacterium | reverse complement strand
TTTTCAGCAGACACTTGGAAAACCCTCCGGGTTTCCCACAGCTCCCACAGCCTCGACGACGACGATGAAGACATCAATGATCATCCGATAATCGGACTTGACTTCTTATCGAGGGCTCGGGCTCGGGGAAACTCCACGAAGTGCGATCACCGCCCAACAGCTACCCACCGGCCTCTAGTGTCGCGTTTGGAAATCCCGATCACCATCCTCGTGGGCCATCATGCCCCCTGACGGCGTTGCTCCTCCTTGAAGTAGGCAAACTACGACTGCGTCGTCGCGCCTTGTCAGGAACCGCGATGACTCCACGAATAGGGCAACGAAATTCCCAAACGTGACACTAGAAGTCAAAATACCAGCCGACTCCGACCGAGGTTTCATCGCGGAAGGAGAACTCGCCCATCACCGATGGACCGTGTATCAACTCCACTGCAAAGCGATAACGGCCGGTGCCGCGACCGGTGGGAAGAAGAAAACCCAGCTGGATGGCGGAACGGACCGCCCAGTCCTTTTCCTGGAATGACTGGAGATCGAGGGCCGCGTACCAGGACATTCGCTCTTTCCAGAACCTGCGGGCGCCGAAAAATTCGGCGCCGGTCTGCAGCCTTCCGGGGTCCTGGAAATCATTGAGGCCGAATCCGAAGCCACCTTCGGCGTAGATCCTCCATTGGGTACTCGGCCGCCAACTCGCGCCGGCGATGAGTTCCTGTCTGGTGTAGCCGATGCGTTTCCTTCCGGTGCGGTCGGAGTACTCGTCTCCCACGTGGGCGGAGTCGTGTTTCGTGCCGAACCGAAAGCCGAGATCCGGACTCGGCAGCCAGCTCAAGTAGAGTCCGAAGAGACCGTCCCAGCCGATGTTGTCGAGACTCTGTTCCCTGTCGAAATGGGCGAAGAAGCCGCCCTCGAAATCAAGCTGCCAACCGCGGTCAGGCTGCCCCTCGGGATGCCATCGCACCAGGCCGAAGCGGCCGCCCAGGTAAAGGCCGAAGCGGGAACTGCCGGTTTCTGGAATCTCGGAATCGACCAAATAGAGGATCTTCAGCGCCGATTGGGGCCGGAGGGGGTCGGCGATGTACTGCGGGTAGAAATCAGCGGTAGGCATCCAGTCGATCGTTCGGCCACTCCCTTCGGGCACCGCGATCTCGTCGGCGCCGACATACAGGGGCAGACTCAACATTGCCATAAGAAGGACCAAACCCAGTCGACGTACGGATCCAGCGGCGATATTCACCCCTCATGATACCCAACCATCGAGACCGCCCGACTCGAAGCCAAGAGTGTCAGCAGGAAGCGTCTCCCTTGAACCCGCACCTCTCACCTACAGCTTCGTCTCCGGATGTTGCGGCTAATTTCCCACGGTTCCGATCAGGGATGGGACAGCCGGGTCAAGGATCATCAACCGGCCGCGGGGGATTCGTTCATCGAGGGCCGGGTCGGCCTTGCTCGGAGAAACGCCGGTCCAACGCTCCAGGGTTTCATACACCTCGGTCCGGTCAGACTGCGAGAGGTCGGCGATAGCGGACCCGTGGGTGCCGCCGGAAACCGTGAAGACGCTCGAGTCGGTGGCGCCGCCGAGATCGAAGGCGCCCGCCGTCCAGGTGTCGTTCTCGCCATAGATAAAGAGCAGCTCACTGCCTTCGGTGGCCACCCAGTCGGCGATGTCGATCATGGAAGCCGGGTCCCAGGTTGGAGGGGTCACCCCATGCGGCACCAGCCCCTCTTCGAGGCTGACCCAATCGGTCTGGAGAAGATCGGCGAGGTTGGCGGTTGAGAGATTGGGGTATCCGAGCTGGTGCTGTGCCTGAAAGTAGTACGAGTCGAAGAGGTCGAGCATGGAGTCTGCTGTCCACCAGATCGGCACGATCATCAGGAAGAAGTCGAAAATGGCGTCGTCGCTTGCGGAAATGGCCGGAATTCGCGAGCAAAAGCTCTCGCCCGAGTACTGCCAGAAAGTGAAGGGGATCTCCACGGCAGCCGACTCGAGGGCCACCTCGGCGCCACCGATACGATCGAAGGAGAGACCGTAGTTGGCGGCGAAGGCGGTGATCCTATCCACCATCGGTTGCCGCCTGATCAGAACCTGGCGTTGGAAGACGGCGAGGTCGTTTCGGCACTGTGACGTGCCGACGTTCTCGAGAAACGTCACGTATCGGTCGTCGGGGGCGCCGAAGGAAATCGGCGCCACGTACGGCACGGTGGCGTCAACATCCTCAGGGTAAAAGCGGCGGTGAAAGATGGCCGTCATGCCGCCCTTGCTGGCGCCGGAGGAAATCCAAATTCCGTCATAGATCGTCTTCATCACCTCGGCTATGGCGTGGTGGTCGGCCGCCGCCTGCTCGATCGTGAGGTATTCGATGTCGGCAGCCCCAGGGTCGGAACTGCCGAAGAATCGGTGTTCTACGGCCAGTTGGTTGGCGCCGAGCAGCCGGGTCAGCTCGGTGGCACGATCCCGGAGGCCGTTGGTGTAACCCAGGGTCTCGAAGATCATCGGCGCCGTCTCTGACCAGTGAAGGAGAGTCATGTACTGGCTGAAGGTCAGGCTCTGGGGGTCGTTGTGATCCACCGGTTGGTCGAAAAAAAGCAAAAAGAATCGGTATCCATCGTGCCCAGTTGTCAATTCGAGAGAAGTCATGCCGTCGATAGAGGCGAGACGGTCGGCGATATCAATCGGGCAGGACGCCATCGCTCGCGGCAAGACCGTCGTGGGGTCACCGGTGCGTCCATCCACCACCGAGGCGTAGGGCCAGACACCGGCGCCGGACTCGACCGTCACCACGGCCCACCCTGCGCTGATGTCTTCACGGCCGAAGCGTTGACTGAAGGGACGATTGTCCTGAGCCGTGGAGCCTGGGGCCACCCTGAAGTTGTAGCTGCCGACCTCGGAGCCGAGGCGATCGAAGAGGGTGATCTCCACGACGGCCGTCTCGGACCCCATGTTGAGCACACCGATATTGCTGCGGAAGTGCTCGTCCTGCCGCAGTTGCTGGAGGGACACCGATTGACCGGCGGCCAGTCCGTCGTTTGCCGTCACACTGTCGAGACCCTGGCCATAGGTGCCATCGCCTGCCCGGTCGTAGGTCCGGGACGAGGAACTGAGTTCGATGTCGGAACGGATTTCCAGAGGTCCGACCAGGTCCCCGTCCACGAGATGCCCCACAACGTCCTCGAACAACTGCTGGTGGCCGGCGGCAATTTCGAATGCGCTGACGACCTCGCCGTCGGCGGTGTGGAGCACCAGCTCGACAGCGGCATCAACGGGACAGGTGTTGAGGACTGTGACATCCGTACGCCACACGCTGCCCTCCAGACCGGGTGTATGGGCAACGATGGGGATCCAGGTCTGGGCGGAAAGGGTCACGGGTGTAGCGACGAGAAGAAGCGCGGCCACACTCCGGCAGATGATATGAAACATTGGAACAGCCTCCTTTGTGGCTCGGTAGATTGTACGGGGACGGATGGGAGGGGTTCAGGGATAGGGAGCGCAGAGGAAGACAGTCTTCTCGCAAAGGCGCAAAGAGCGCTAAGGAAACACAGGGGAGATTTCTGTTCTTCGTCTTTTTGTGCATTTTTGTGCCTTTTTGTGGCTATTCTCCCCCTTCGTGCCTCTTTCCCTGAGTATTACAAACGGTTGCTGCCCTGCGCCGCTGGACCACCAAGAATAGGAACAGAGCAAAAGACAATTTGGGAAAGCAAGGGGGATTCTCATGTATCACCAAGCCTTGATCAGTCCTTCTCGATGGGGTCTTCTTCGCCGTGCGATCGGATTCGCTCTGGTGTGGAGTCTCGCCTCCGGAGCCGTGTTCATCCCGGGAGTATGGGCGGCCACGTTCTACGTGGACGACAGTGGAGACGACGGCCGAACCCCGGCCGAGGCACAAAACCCTGCCACACCGTGGAAGACCATCACCCGAGCGATCGGCGAAGCGACCCTGGATCCGGGCGACGACATCCAGGTCGGGGCCGGCACCTATGATCCGACCCTGGGCGAGAGCTTCCCGCTCTACCTGGTCGATGGGGTGGCACTGATCGGCGACCCCGACAACCCGGACACCAGGGTGATCGACCCACCGCCGGGAGCGGACGCCTTTTTCAACGACAACACACACTTGGCCGATACCACGGTATTGTCCGGCTTCCGGATCAACCACGACACAGGGTTGTATGGCGACGACGGGATGAAGTTCGATGTCGGATCGGTGGCCATGGCGCCACAGATTCTCAACAACGTCTTCGTGGGCAATGCGGCCCTCACCAACGGGAACGGCGGCATTGCCATCCGCGACACCAACCGCCTCCCGCGCTCCTTCACCGCACTGATCGAGAACAACATCTTTGTCGATTTGGGTGATGCCGTCGCGTTCCAGAACGACTGGGACGGCGCGACGGCCGACTTCTCGCCCACGGTGCGCGGCAACACCTTCACCGACTGCCGCTACCCCTTCTACATCTCGATGACCGGCTCCTTCAGCGGCACAGTCTCGCCGACGATCGTCGGCAACGCCGCCACGGGATCCGATCACGACATCTACCTGGACGCACCCATCGGCTCCGGGCACGGGCCAACGTTTGCACCGCTGATCAACAACAACACCTTCTCCGGGTCAGATTACGCGAGTCTCTACATGTCCGTAGGGACCATGAGCCTGTCCAGCTCCACCGATACCGTGACCTTCTCGCCGACCATCCTCAACAACACCATCACCGACCCCGGGGGAAAGGGAATGCATTTCTACTTTGACGACCTCAGTTACTGCAACTTTGCATCGGACATGACCATCGCGGGCAATACGATCACCAACCCGGGGGGCGACGGTATCTACCTGGAGATGACCTATTTCAGCTCCGGACACTCGATGTTCGTCGACTGGACGATCTCCAACAACACGATCACCTTCGGCGCCGCGGGTAATGACTACGGCATCCGGGTGATGGGCACGTCCTACCTCGACGTCGATTACGGCGGCCACCTGAACCTGACCGTGGCCGGCAATACCGTCACCGGCGACAACTACAAAGGCATCGAAATCAGCCTGAGCGAGTTCTACGACGCCGAATTGAGCCTGAGCTTCACGGTTGCCGGCAACACCGTCACGGGAAGCTCTGCTGACGGCATGTATCTCATGGTCAAATCCCAGACCTCGGCCCTCGACAACCGGATGGATATCCTGGACAACGTCATCGAAGGCAACCTGGGTAATGGTCTCAATTTCAGAACGGATGACTACCCTTGGCTCACCTCCTACATCGAGATTGCGTGCAATACGATCGTCAATAACGGCGGGCATGGCG
>JAUWTC010000442.1 GCA_030609785.1 Holophagae bacterium | reverse complement strand
TTTCGATCCCGGGGTCGTCGCTCAGGTCGAGGCCGGAGGCGCTTCGCCGTGGTTGGTGGTTTCTTTCGAGACCGGGTGGCCGCCGGCCGATCATGACCAACAGCTGGCGTCGGAGTTGGCGGCTCTTGCCGACATCGCCAGAGAAACCGGTTCGGAAGCCCGTTTTCAGATCGAGTGGCCCGGTGGGACTGGTTCGGCTGATTGGGTCGAAGAGTATGCCTATGTGCTGAAGAGGGCATCGGTTGCTATTCAAGGGGCTAACCTGCAGGCACAGGTTTTTTTCAAGGTCTCGGCCGATCGGCCTGAGGATCTTCGGGCACTGGTCTCGGCGGAGGCCGGCGCCTATGTCCAGGGAATTGCTCTGGAGCCGGCGCCGGAGATCGTGCCGATGTTGGCGCTCCTGGGCGAACTCCTGCCAGGCTATCCCGTGGCCGTCAGTACCGCGGCTGTTCCCAACGACCCCAATCGGCTCGCGGTGGAGGCGGCCCGCCATGCGGCCGCTGGCGCCGGCACAACGCTCTTCGACCTCCGGGGGGCGTTCCTCGAACCCAGTTCCTTGGAGCCCCTCCTGTGGCTGGCCCGGGAGTTCAGTGGTGATCTGACGCCGGACTTCACGGCCAAAAGGGGGCCCGATGCCTGGGCCTTTGTACGTGCCGAAGACCTGGGTCTGCGGGTCGTTGTCGACCCGGGTGATAGGAATTCTTCCCTGGTGTTCTCCGACAAGAGCCTGGCGGAGCCTCAGGTCGTCGATACCGATGGTTCTTTGCGGTTCCTCCCGTGGCGCCGGACGTCCGAAGGGACGGAAATCGATATTCCCTCTGGGGGACCGTTGGTCTTGCGGATCGGCCGTCTTGCGGCGATCGACCTCGGTGGGTTCGCAGAGGCGGTTGACGTCGCAGGAACCCGGCAGATGCCGGTCGAGGAAATCCTGCAGCGTCTCCAGGCCTTCGAGGATGACCAGGGTCGCCGGCTCGTGCACTACGAGGCGACGTATACCCAGCACCTGCGCTATCGGCCGAACGGTCGCATGGAGCCGATCGAGGTCACCTTCGCGGGACCCTTCTTCTTCCGACAAGGGGAAGGATTCGACTGGGCGTGGAAGGACTTCAAGGTGGCCGGTGTCGCCTGGAAGGGTCGTATCCCGGAACTGCCGCTGATCCAGCCGGCCAAGGCGGCGGCCATGCCGATGGAGATCCACCTGGACCGGCGCTATGACTACCGCCTCCGGGGGACGGCGGTGGTGGAGAATCGTGACTGCTGGGTCGTCGATTTTGAACCCACCGAGCCCGAGGACGGCGCCGGCCTGTGGAAGGGCACGGTTTGGGTGGACCGCGAGGTCTTTGCGCGCGTCAAGACCCGCGCCTTGCAGCTGGGGCTGGAAGGTGAGGTCCTGTCCAACGAGGAGACCGCGTTCTTTGAGCCGGTCGATGCAGACGGACAGGTCGTCGGCTGGACCGAGGGCGGGTTCGTTTTGCCGACCCGGGTCGTCGGCCAGGAACTCCAGTCGATCCTCAATGCGACGGTTCAGGTGGTCAAGGAGAGCGCCCTGAGCGGCATCACGATCAATAGGGAGGGTTTCGTCCAGAGACTGGAAGTGGCCCATGCCGGCGACTCGACGATGGTCCGGGACACCCCCGAAGGCATGAGGTATCTGGACCGCGAGGATGACGGTACCCGGACGGTGCAGGAAGGCTTTGACGAGGACCGTGTTTTCGGCCTCGCCGGGACCTACTACGACGCCTCCTTCGACTATCCCTTGCCCCTGATCGGCATTGACTACTTCTCCAACGATGTCGCCGGGACCGGTGCTCAGACCAACATCTTCTTCGCCGGCGTGCTCGTCAACGCCAACATTGCCGATCCATCGTTCCTCGGCTCCCGATGGGACGCAGGAGCGCGGTTGGGAGGCGTGGCAATCGCCGGAGAGCAAGACCTTTATCGGAGCGGTGTCGAAGTCGAGGGAGAGACCATCGAAAGCCGGGGTGGGGGACTGGATCTCTTCCTCGGACATCCTCTGGGGAGCTTCGGCAAGATCGACTTCACCTACGGCCTGGACTACGACTCTTTCGGTCGCGCGGACGACACGGCGGAGGACTTCGTTCTGCCGGAAAGCACCTTCACCCACTCACTGGGAATTGAGCTGACCTATTCGCGGGCCGGCTACCGCCTCAGTGCCGAGGCCTTTACTTTCGAGCGTTCGGATTGGGGGCCTTGGGGCCTGCCGGGGAGCGGGGACTACGACCCGGCCCACAAGGACTACAAACGCTGGCGAATCGGCCTGGCCAAGTCGTGGTGGGTCTCCGGCTACACCAAGCTCGGTCTGCGGTTGGAGCACCTCGACGGTCAGGACCTCGACCGTTTTTCGAAGTTCGGATTTGACACCTTCGGTGATTCAAGGGTTGCGGGCTATCAAAGAGGCCTGGTCACCGCCGAGACGGCCGATGTCATCCACCTCAGCTACGGATTCAACCTGGCCGAACTCCTGAGATTCGAACTCCGTGGTGACGCCGCATGGGCCACCGACGAGGCCACGGGCCTAGACAACGAGTTGCTTGCAGGCCTGAGCCTCAACGGAACACTGATCGGGCCCTGGCAGACGGTCGTCAACTTCGACATCGGCGTGCCCGTCGAGGGCCCGGCCGAGGACCTCACCGTCCGGTTGGTATTTCTCAAGTTGTTCTAGAGCAATTCGTGGGCCCGTGGTTT
>JAUWTC010000240.1 GCA_030609785.1 Holophagae bacterium | reverse complement strand
AGGGTATCGAGGCGGCTGAGGATTACGTATTGGTTCAGTTCTACATCGTCAAGGACGACGGCCTAGGGCGGGAGCTCAAGACAAGGCTCATTGCCAAGGCCCGGGAGGGCATCCGGGTCTTCTTCCTCTACGACGAGGTCGGCAGCTACAAGCTTCCCGGACGCTACATCGAGGAGCTCCGCGAGGCCGGCGTCGAGGCTCTCGACTTTCACTCTCGCAAAGGGCCCCGCAATCACTTCCAGATCAACTTCCGCAACCACCGCAAGATCGTGGTTGCCGACGGCCACACGGCATGGATTGGTGGCCACAACGTGGGCGACGAGTATCTCGGCAAGGGCCCATTAGGGGCTTGGCGTGACACCCACATCAAGATCGAAGGCCCGGCGGCATTGGCGGCACAGCTGTCCTTCTTCGAGGACTGGCACTGGGCCACGGATTCGATCCCCGAGTTCGATTGGGCCCCACAGCACATCGACGAGGACGGGGTTGACGTGCTGATCATCCCGACGGGCCCGGCCGACGAGCTCGAGACCGCCGGGCTGATGTTCGTCCACGCCATCAACTCCGCGCAGGAGAGGATCTGGATCGCGAGCCCATACTTCGTGCCCGACGAGGCGGTGATGGCGGCCCTCCAACTGGCCGGTCTCCGCGGCGTCGATGTCCGCATCCTGATTCCCGATGAGCCGGATCACCTGCTGGTCTACCTGGCGGCCTTTTCTTACTTCGACGAGGCCGGCAGCACCGGGGTCAAGATTTTCCGCTACACGGATGGCTTCCTCCACGAGAAGGCGATGCTGGTGGATAACAACGTGGCGGCGGTCGGAACCGCCAATTTCGACAACCGCTCGTTCCGGCTCAACTTCGAGATCACCGCCTTCGTTGCCGATGAGATCTTTGCCACCGAAGTCGAGCAGATGTTCCTCGATGACTTTGCCGCTTCACGGGAGATGCAGTCTTCCGATTATGCCGACCGGTCCTTCTGGTTCAAGCTCGCCGTGAGTCTGGCGCGTCTCACCGCCCCGGTTCTTTAGCCTGCGTTTCTCACCGGGTGTCGGCTGCGGACGGCGAATCGCGGCGTCCTTCCGTGCTTTTCGCGTTACGGCACCGTCACGTCAGACGCCGCGTCTTCGAGGTGATCCAGACCGTCAACTCTTCAAACTCCTTCCTACCGGCTGACAGATCCAGCATTGCCCGGACTTTCTCCTGCTTGTCGGCTTCGATATCCAGGCCGTTCAGCCTCAGAAAGAGGCGCATGCAGACGTAGGCCGTGCGCTTGTTGCCGTCGACGAACGGGTGGTTTTTCGCCAGGTGGTAGGCGTAGCAGGCCGCGAGTTCCTCGATGCCGCTCTTCTCGTAGTGCCATCGGTTCCTGGGGGCATTGAGGGCCGATTCAAGAAGCCCTTGATCACGGACTCCGGACGCCCCTCCATGTTCGGCTAATTGTCGGCTGTGGATGGCCAGAACGACATTGTCCCGGATCCATACGGGTTCTTCCATTACTTGGCGAGGACCTTGAGAACGTCTTTGTCCTCCCTCATGATGTTTTCGGCCAGGTCCATCTGCTCGACAAACTCCTTGTTGTAGGGCGTGATTTTGTAGCCGTCCGGCTCTTCCACCAGATAAAGTACATCACCCTTGGAGACTCGAAGACGTTCCAGGATATCCTTGGGCAGGATGACTCCTGCCGAGTTGCCCACGGTCGTGACTCTCAGAGTTCGCATGTCGACCTCCTTGTTCGATTATAACAGACGTTATAACTACGTCGAACATCCTTTCGAGGGACAGCGCTCAGTGTTTGAGATTAGATATCTACTTTGCGTTCCCTTTGCGGTCTTTGCGTCTTCGCGTTTCAATTGTCTTCTTGCGTTGACCCCTTTGACCCTTTGACCCGGCTCTCCCTTTGCCCACGCTACCCGCTTCGCGGGTCCACGGCTCCGCCGTGACCGTCATTCTGACGGTGCGCGATGTCCCCAGCCCATTCCGGCTTCGCCGGAACGGGTCCTTTGCCCACGCTGGTCGCTTTGCGACCTCCACGGCTTCGCCGTGATCGCCCTCCGGGCGATGCGCGATGTCCCTACATCTCCTCCGGGACCGGGATACCCAACAGTTCTTCCAGAACGATCTTCATCTCGTCGGCGAAGAGGGTGAAGACGGCGCGTCTCAGGCGGCGCAGGTTCTCATCCTCCTCAGGGACAACCGGGTGGCCGTGGTAGAGCTTGTGGAACAGCTGCGCAAGATTGTGGACGTGGCCGGCCAGGAGGGAGAATTCGAGGTTGTCGACGGCCTGCCTGACGACGTCGTGCCGTCGCGCGCACTCCAGCACCAGGGCCCAGAGATCATCCGGCAATTCGGTGTCGGCCAGTTCGGGAATCTCGGTTCGTTCGAAAGGCCCTTCGCCTCGGCGCGCGCGAAGCTTGTCGAAAATCTTGTTGGCCCGGACCGCCGAATACTGGAGGTAGGGCCCGGTGTCGCCCTCGAAGGCCAGGGCCTCGTCGAAGTCGAAGGCCAGGACCCGATTGCGGCTCTGTTTGGCCATCAGGTAGCGCAGGGCGCCGACGGCGATCGAACGCGCTCGTCGGGGCAGGTCGTCAGGTAACCCAGACTCCCCGGCACGGGCGGCCACTGCGTCGGCCGCTGTTGCCTCGAGGATGTCGAGGAACTCGTCGGCCTTGACCCCGATGCCCTTGCGCCCGGACATCTCGACGTAGGCCTTGGCCATTTGCTCGTCGGTGAGACCGAAGGACTTGCCGCTGCGTTTTTCGATCTCCCGGATGGCAGCAGGGGTCAGCGCGACCATCTCGTAGGCGAAGTGGATCGATCGGTCGGCCTCCGCGGAGTACCCCAGGATCCTGACCGCCTCCTTGACCACCTTCTGCGGGTAGGATTGCCGAACGTCGATGACGTTGAACACGGTCCGGCCGTTGCCGAAGACGAGGCCTGAGATCGCCTGGGCACGGCTCGAGGTCGTTCTCGCCAACGTGTGCCGTCCCTCGACGTAGCGGACGGGTTCGGCGGGGGCGCTCTGCTCCCAGGTGGCGAACGATTGGTAGCCGAAATCGTGGAGGGTGCCGTCGGGATCGGTCAGGAGGCCCAGCTTCCACAGCTGGTAGGCGATGTCTTTCCCGGTGTAGGTGACCGTTCCGTTGGACCTGACGAGGATCTTGTCGGGGTCCTCCATGTCGGCAAATTCCGGGCTGTCGGCCAGGGACATCACCCAGCACCCGGAGTTCTTGCCGTCGCTTTCCAAACGGATCGCTCCGGCCTCCTTGAGCAGTTCGAAGGCACGGGTCCAGAAACCAAGGTGGAGGATGTCGCTCTCGTGAGGCAGAACGTCGTAGGCGACGCCAAGCCGCGCCATCGTTGCAAGGTGGCAGCGAACGTTGCTCTCGGCGACGGCCCCTGCCAGACGTGCAATCGCTCGCTCGGAAAAGGCTTCTCCCGAGATGACCGAGCCCTTGAGCGAGAACACCGCTTCGTCGAGGTCCATGCCGTCACAGCCGGCCTCGACCGCGTGAAGCACTTCGGCCCTCCGCCCTGCAAAATCTTCGTCTTCCGGATAGAGATTGGTCACCCGGGGATAGATCTCCCAGGAGAGGTCGTCAAAATCGGTGGTCGAGGCATGGGGAACCTGGTCCCCGCCCAAGGCGCCTACGACGTGTTCGATCAAATCGTCGCGACGCGCGATTTCGATGCCCAACGCCGCCGCCAGATCCGGTTCGGGCAGGTAAAGGATGCCGACGACGACGTCGGCCACCTGAACTCCGGTGTCGTCGATGTAGTTCTGGACCTCGACCTCGTGGCCCAGATGTCGTTGGCACCGGACCAGGGTATCGCCCAGGACCGAGTTCCTCAGGTGACCGATGTGGGAGGCCTTGTTGGGGTTGATGTTGGTGTGCTCGACGATGGTTTTCGACCCGGTACCGTGTTCCCTCTTGGAGCCTTCGAGCAACTGCCGAAAGATCGCACTACGGTTGAGATAGAGGTTGAGAAAGCCGGGACCGGCAATCTCGACGCGGTCAATCTCTTCGGGCCAGAGAGTTTTTTCGGCCAGAGTTTCGGCGATCGCCCGAGGGGCTTTCTTGAACACGCGAGCCAACGGCAGCGCGCCCGGCCAGGCCAGATCGCCCATTTCCCGGTTTGGGGGAATCTCCAGGAAAATATCATCGACCGTGTGGTCAAACTCGGCCTGTAGGGCGGCGGCAAGGGCGGCGGCCGAACGTTCGCGGATCGTGGTCAGGGGCATCGAATCCTCCAAAAGGGCATTGTACAGGGCGAAGGGAGCATAGGCAGCGATAGTGTCCGGGCAGCCGACGCCGCCGTGAAAAATCAAGAGCGCTCCTCTCGGACGGCGCGTGCCTGGTACGGCTTTCTTCACCGGGTAGTCCCCCCGCTCGAGCCGTCGTTGCGAAGAAAGCCGATACCTGGCAACGCTCGGCGACACCGCCCGCAATCGAGTCTCGGCCGACGGTGTAGGCCGCCGAGGTCGTTTTCCTCAAGGGGGGTATTCTTCCGATTCAGACCCCAATCCCCCTTGAGGGAAATGCACCGAGCGGGAGCGATCGGCAGTCGTTTGGCTTACGGTGACCTCAATGCGCCCCCGAAGGCCGGGGATGGAATTTGGGGGTAGGGGCGACAATGCAGTCCTCAATCAAAGAAGCTCTCTGAGACCCGGATCCTTCTCCGCCGCCTGCCGAGCCTTGTCGCCTCCTCGCGAGAGGGCCTCGCCGAGGGCGGTTTTGGCTGCATTTCGGTTGCCGCGGGCCAGTTCGAGACGGGCGACTTGCAGCCATGCGCCCGGTTGTTGTGCGGCCAGTTCGCGCCAGATGACCAGGGCCTCCTCGTCGCGGCCCAGCGCACTGAGGGCGCGGGCGCGGAAGATGGTCGCCTGGAGAAGACCGGGACGGCGGGTGGCGGCCTCTTCGAGCAGAGGGAGGGCTCTTTCAGCATCGCCTTCGGCAAACAGGAGCGCGCCGAGGTTGTAGGTGGCTTCGATATTCTCCGGGTCCAGCTCGTGGGCCTTGGCCACGTACTCAATCGCCTGGCGGCGATTGCCCAGGCGATCCATCAGCGACCCCAGGTTGTTCCAGCTCATCGAGTGTTCGGGCT
>JAUWTC010000163.1 GCA_030609785.1 Holophagae bacterium | reverse complement strand
TGTTGCTGATCCAATAGGCACGGTGTTCCACGCCCAGGGCTTCCAGTTGGGCGAGGACCGGTTTCTGAGTTTTTGCGGCAGTCTGGCGCAATGCGTCGACGACAAAGCGTCCCTTTTCGGCCTTGGTCTCAAGACCTGAGGCGCCCGAAAGGTCCGCCTGGTCTGCCAGGAAAACGATGAACTCTGTTCCTGCACCGGTGCCGGCCTTGCTCATGACCCATGGGTCGACCTTGGCCTGCCACTGATCGGAGACATCTCCCGCAGCGGCCACGCCGGCCAACAACAACACCCCAACAACCCACACACCCTGACGAAAACGCATATCAACTCCATCCGTCATTCGACGGCGAAAGCACTTTAGCAGGACCGGGAAAAATCAAGCTCACCAGTCCTCGCTCAGACCTCAATGCGGGGCAGCGCCCGCACTGCATCCTTCGGATACGGAACCTGGCGGTTCCACTGGCCTTCGGCCAGCGTGCCGGTTCCTACCCCGCGCTCCCACCATGAACCCCAAATACTCCCCTTTTGCCTCTTCTTGGTGTTCTTTGTGTCTTCGTGGTTCAATATTTCTTCGCGTTACCTTTGCGCTCTTTGCGTCTTGGCGGTTCAATTGTCTTCGTTCGGCTTGCATCTCATTTTGTGCCTTTTTGTGGCTATTTCCTGAACCCTTCCAACCTCTCCTGAACCTTGGCGGCGTGTCCCTTGGTGCGAACGCTCTTCCAGTGATGAGCGATGCGGCCCTCGGGGTCAATGATCACGGTCGACCGCTTGACGCCGATCGACTTCCGGCCGTAGAGCACCTTCTCGCCCCAGGCACCGTAGGCCTCCATCACGCCGTGCTCCGGATCGGACAGCAGACGCACCTTGAGATCGTACTTGTCGACGAATTTTCGGTGCCGTTCCGGTGAATCGGGACTGCAGCCCAGAACCACTGCGTCGAGATCCTTGAAACTCTCGATGCCCTCGGTGAACTCACAGGCTTCGATCGTGCATCCAGGCGTGTCGTCCTTGGGATAGAAATACAAAACGACCCACGAGCCGGCGAATTGCGACAACGAAACCTCGGTCTCGTCTTGATCCTGCAGTGTAAATTCGGGGGCCTGGTGTCCAACTTCAATTGTCATGCTGCTCTCCTCCTGTATCGGTAACACAAACGGCAGCGGTAAAATTCGGAGGGAGCGAACAGAAAACGGGCGGACACGGGGGTCCGCCCCTACAGCCGGATGAAACCGTAGGGGCGGGTCCCTGTGCCCGCCCGGCGTCGGCCACGTCCCGTCGGAGAGGGGCGCTCTCTGCTCCCTGCCCCATGCCATCCCCGTCCCGGTGTACACTGCAGCCGAGAACGGAGACGCGATGCACTTACCGGCCAGACGGTCCTCGACAGGCCCAAATATCAACCCCAAGAGGGTCCGCCGGTGACCGGCACCGATCCCTGGTCGTCGACCGCCTCCGGCGACGAACGGCGGGCATCCGCCACCCTGGAACTGGCCCTCAGGCGTGGGCTGATGACCGAGGGGGCACTGGAGGCCGCAATCACGGCAGGCGGCGAGGATCCCGGTACAGTCGATGCGGTCCGCAAGATCGAAATCGCCGTCGAAACCGGCCTCCTGCACCCGACCGCCGTCGCCCGCCTGGAGCGGGAAGCGGCAACCCAGGTCTCCCGAAACCAACCGAAGGCCGACCCCTTCGACCGCCTACCCGTCGAAAATTGGGACCGTTACGAGCTGGTGGATTTCATCGGCCAGGGCGGCATGGGCGACGTCTACAGGGCCAAAGACCCGCGGCTGGGGCGAACCGTCGCGATCAAATTCCTCAGGCGCGATGATCCCGACGTCGTCGCACGATTCGTTCGTGAGGCACGCATTCAGTCCCGGGTCGATCACGAAGGCATCTGCCCGGTCTACGAGGTCGGCGAGGTCGAGGGCCACCCCTTCATCGTCATGCAGTACGTTGCCGGGGGCGCCCTTCCCGAGGTCCGGAACCGGCTCGGCATCCGCGAGAAGGCGCAGATCATGGCCGATGTCGCCGAGGCCCTGCACGCAGCCCATCGCCTCGATCTTGTCCACCGCGACATCAAACCGGCCAATATCATGGTCGAACTGACCCCGGGTGGGGGCTGGCGCCCCTTTGTAGTCGACTTTGGCATCGCCCGGGAGATCGATACCAGCGACGTCACCCGAACCGGCGCCATCCTGGGCACACCGGCCTTTGCGGCCCCGGAACAGATCCGCGGTAAAACGGACGAGATCGACGCCCGTTCGGACATCTACAGTCTTGGTGCCACCTTGTACTGGTTCCTGACCGGCCGGGCGCCCTTCGAGGGCAGTTTCGTCGAAATTCTCGAGGGCCACACCTCGGCCGGACCGACCCCACCGTCGCACCTGGAGTCCACGATCCCGCGAGACCTTGACACGATCGTCCTGAAGTGCCTTGAGATCGACCGAAACCGGCGATACTCCACGGCCTTCGAGGTTGCGGAGGACCTGCGTCGATTTCTCGCGGGTGAACCGATAACTGCCCGCCGTGGCAGTCTGATCTACAGAGTTTCCAAGGTCGCCCGAAGGCACCCGGTGGTCACCACGGCCCTGGTAGCCATCCTGGTCGCCGGGACGGCAATCGGCGGCCTCAACCTCCACAACCGGTGGCAATCGGCCAAGAGGACGGCCATCGCACAGGGCCTGCTCGAGCGCGTCAACTCCATCGAGGAGTTCGTGAGCCTGAGCGCCATGATGCCTCGCCACGACACCAGCCCCGAGCGCTTGCGCGTACACCGGATGGTTGACGAAATCCGCCGGGACGCCGAGGCCATGGGTGAGGTTGGACGCGGCCCCGGCCGCTACGCCCTGGGTCGCATTCACCTTGTCCTCGGCGAGGTCGACGAAGCAGTCGCCGATCTCCAGGACGCCTGGAATTCCGGGTTCCAGAGTCCGGAGGTCGCTGCCGCCCTGGGGCGGGCTCTGGGACGCGCCTACGAGAAGGCATTGCGGAGGACCCGCCACATCTCCGATCCCGAGTTGCGGCGATCCAGCGAACTGGATGCCGGCAGGTCCTTCAGGGACCGTGCACTGGAACTGCTTCAATTCGCCGGCCCCTCCCCAATGGAGAGCCCGGAGCTGACACAGGCACTGATCGCCTACTACGAGGGCCGCTACGAAGCCGCCCTGGAAGCCGCATCGACCGCTGCGGTCGATACTCCCTGGGACTGGAGGATTCCCAAGCTCTCCGGTGATATTCACGCGTCCGCAGCCACTCGCTCTGCTGGAGACGGGGACGTCGAGGCGGCCCTGAAACACCTCGAACACGCCGGCCAGGCCTACGAACAGGCTCTGGACATCGCTCGGTCCGATGCCGACGCCATGACGGCGCTGTGTCACCGGTGGTTGTTGGAAATGGAGGTGCGGGAGCGTCACGGAGACAGTGGTGATACCGCGTTCGCCCACGCCGAAACCGCGTGCACCACGGCCCGCACGACCGCCCCACAGGACGCCGGCCCATGGGAGACGACCGCCCTGTTGCATTGGCGCCGAGCCGACAGCCTCAACGATAGAGGCCTCGATCCTCGGCCGGCTCTGGAGGCGGCAGACGAGGCTGCACGGAAGGCGATCGAGCTGTCACCGGAGAGCGCCGAAGGACATCACGCCCTGGGAGGCAGCCTGACAGTTGCGGCCCTCAACTCGGCCTCACACGGCGGTGATCCTGAGCTGCTCTTGGCCCGGGCCATTGACCATCTGGAACAGGCCGCCACGATCGAGGCCGGCAACCCGGTCATTGCCGACGATCTGGGCTTTGCCTACGACCGGAGGGCCCGATACCACCTCGACCTCGGAGTGGACCCACGGGACGACCTCAAAATGGCCCTGACTCACTACGAGCGGGCCCTGGTTCTCAGCCCCGGCTATGCCAACGCTCACAACAATTCAGGGATCGCCTACCTGCGTCGGGCCCTGTGGGAATACGGCTCGGATCTTGATCCCGTGGCCGCACTCGATTTGGCCGAGGCCTCCTTCAACCAAGCCCTGGAAGTCAACCCACGCTATGCCTTCGCATGGATCAATCTGGGCATGAGCCTTCGAATCCGTGCTCAGGCCCGGCTGATACGCGGCGGCGACCCCACGGCGACACTGGACCGCGCACGACAGGCTTTCGACCAGGGCATCCCGATCAATCCCTCCCTGGCGTACGCCCACAAAGAACGGGCGATCCTCGAACTGGTGGCCGCCCAGGCGGCCCTCGACCGGGATCGGGCGCCGGGAGACACGCTGGCCAGAGCCGCCACATCTGTGCGAAAAGCACTCGAAGTCAACTCCTCAAGCGCCGATGCCTGGCAAACGTCGGCCGAGGTTCATCGGCTGAAGGCCGCAGCTCTGAGCCAAGCCGGCGCATCGCCTCGAAACGAAGTGGCCCGCGGATTGGCCGACGCCGGCCGCGCTCTCGAACTCAATCCCGCCTCATGGCAGGCGATGATCACCAGCGCGAGCCTCCATCTCCTCGAAGAGCCCAAGGCAACGGCCACGGCTCGGGCGCTCCTGGAATCGGCCGTTGAGGCCAACCCCTTGGCCGAGCACGATGCCGCGCCGCTGCGACGAGAGTGTGGGGAGGGGCAATAGCACGAGGCAAGGGACCAGGGATTAGGGTTCAGGGACTAGGGTTTAGGGGCCAAACCTCGACCCCGTCGAGCGGATTTTCTGTGCCGGATTTTCCCCTGGTCGATCAATTTCAAGGGACGTTCGAGCGTCAGCCTCCAACTGAGTACCGAGGTGTTCTACGAGGCCTTCCCCTCCCGCAGTGTGGCCGCGGACGTGCACGGCATTTTGATGCGCGTGGCGTCACTGCAAGACACTCTCAAGGGCAAGATCAAGGCATGGAGCACGCCTGAGCGAAGACAGAGCAAAAGGATCAAAGACCTGGCTGATATCGCACGGCTGGTCGAAGCTAACCCCAATCTCTGGCGGTCGCTTCCCGAGGTACTCAAAGAGCATATCGAGGCGCCGACGGACCCGTAACGAAAACCTGTGAGCGATAGGATCTCATTGCAACTTTTCGCTGTATCCTGCGTTGAACAGCGGGACAGCGCTGAGATATAGGGGGAGAACATGAGGAAAGTGAATTTTGGTTTTGTGATGGTTCTGGTGGCCTTGATGGGCGTCGGTTGCGGCTTCCAATGCTGCGACACCAGCTGTGATGAGGCCTGCGCCACAGGCCCGTCCCAGACCTACACGATGGAACAGTTCATGAAGACCGTTTCGGTCGGCGGCGGATCCTTCAATCCCGATGAGACTAAGTTGCTGATCTCCTCAAACGAGACCGGCGTCTTCAACGTCTATGTCATCGACATCGCTACCAGCGAGCAGACTGCGATCACCGAGGGTGATGACACGACCTTCGGTATCGGCTTTTTCCCGGAAGACGAGCGGATCCTCTTCACCAGAGACCAGGCCGGCAACGAGCTCAACCACCTCTACCTGAGAGATCTTGACGGCGCCGTCACCGACCTGACCCAGGGTGACGAGACCAAAGAGCAGTTCTTTGGTTGGTCTTTTGACCTCAAGAGTTTCTTTACGATCAACAACAGTCGCGATCCGAAGTTCTTCGATCTGTACGAGTGGTCGGTTGCCGATCTCGAACCGAAGATCCTCTACCGCAATGAAACCGGCATGACGCCTTCGGCGATCAGCCCTGACAAGCGCTGGGTGGCCCTTTCGAAAACCAATACGACCAACGACTCGGACCTTTTCGTACTGGACCTTTTCAAACGGGGAGGCAAACCGCAGTTGATCACCGAACACGAGGGGGATGTCGCCTTCATCGCGATGGACTTCAGCAACGACGGGTCCGGCCTCTACTACACCACCAACATCGATGGCGAATTCGAAAGCCTCAAAAAGTACGACCTGGCGACCGGCGACCACGCCGGGGTGTATACCGCCGATTGGGACGTCGCCTACGCCTACTTCAGCCGCAACGACACCTACCGGGTGATCGGCACCAACGAAGACGGCTACACCAAGGTCGCAATCACCCGAACCGCCACCGGCGAGACGCTCGACCTCCCAGCCTTACCCGAAGGAACGGTGAAGGGCGTCGGATTCTCCAGGTCGGAGAACAAGGTCCGCCTCTACGTCTCGTCAGATGCGATGCCCAGCAATTTGTTCGTCGTCGATCTCGAGAAGAACGAGGTCCAACAACTGACCGACACGCTCAATCCCGAGATCAAGACCGATGATCTGGTCGCGAGCACGGTCGAACGATTCTCCGCCAGAGACGGCCTCAC
>JAUWTC010000028.1 GCA_030609785.1 Holophagae bacterium | reverse complement strand
CCCCGGGCATAGACGCAGGCGCCCTTGTTGGCGGCCTTTCCGGTGGTCCCGTATCGGCCCTGGAAAAAGGAACGGCTGACCAACACTTGAGCCGAAGGCCGGTTGATGGCGCCGTCGTCTGTTGAGGCATCGGCAACGTCACTGGAATTGGTGTGGAGTGCTCCTCCGGTGCCTGAGGCACTGGTTGTACCAAAAGCGCGGTTTCCCCGAAAGACCGAGTCTTCAATTTCGAGGTGTCCCCGAAAATTGCCGAACGCTCCGCCCATCTCCGCCTTATTCAGTATGAACCGTGAAGAAAAGACCTGTGCGAAGATATCATTTTCAAGGTGGACGGCACCTGCGATGGTCGGTTGGCCACACTGTGTTCCAGGATCTGATTGGGCGATATTGCCCTCAAAGAGCGAGTTTGAGATCAAGATCTCCGAGGCATATTCCGGCAGGTCATTATAGATTCCCTTGACGTAAATCGCACCGCCGAAACAGCCGGCGGCATTTTCAGAAAATCTGCTGTTGGTGATCCTGAGTGTTGAATCAAAGACATTGATGGCGCCACCGGATGCTGACTCGTGATGCCCGGGGCCATCAGTCCGGTTGTTGATGAAGGTGCAGTCGTGAATGGACGCTTGACAATCGTTGCGGAGCCTAATGGCTGCACCTTCCTTGATGGCCGTGTTGTCACTGAATACCGATTCGAAGAAGTGGGCGACCGCCCCGTCTCTCATGAATACCGCGCCGCCGCCGGTCAGCGCGCCCGTTGAGGTGTTTCGGAAAAAACTGCATTCGACGAAGGTGGCGGATGACTGAATCAGCGTGACTCCGCCGCCGATCTGAGGGTCGCTGGAGAATCCATCGGAGATGGTCAGTCTCTCAACCAAAATCGTGTGTTGAGTGTCAAGGACAGCGTTGGTGAAAAGCAGGACGGGGCCGTTTTCACCTCCCGAGAGAGTGACGTTGGCTTGATCAGCTGCGCGGAGGGTAAAGCTGACGGCCTTGTTTTGAACGAGGAATCCGGTTGCCGGCGCCTGGAATGTCCCGGCCGATATTTCGATAATGTCGCCCTCTGCGACATTCTGCAGAGCCGCAGTCAGCTCGTCGCTGCTGGTCACAGGCACGATGGTCGCTGCCGGAACCGCAGACGGAAACGCGGCAAAAACCACGGACAGGATCAATCCTGAGAGTGCGAGGGTCCACTTCATTCTTTTTTCCTTCTTCTGAGTTACCTGATCTGCGATAACGGACCGAGGAGTCGTCCGCTAACGCTTGTTCCTTAGAATATAAGTCGAACGGCCGCGATTTTCATCCCAAGTGAGAGAAAAATCCGCCGATGTTGTGTTCTGGATCACTAGTATTTCGGTTTACGTTCTATACTTCGGTCGACCGCACGAGGTGCGAAATGCCGGTGTGAGGGTGTTCAGTGGGGTTGGCAATACGCGATAATCAGACACGCAGGCTGAGAATCGGGATCCTTGTGGTACTGGTTATTGCGGTCGGGGCTGGGTTCTGTCTTTTTCTTTCGGGTTCTCATTTCGGCCATGCCCACCCGGTCATCATCCTTGATATTGATACCTTGAGAGCAGACCATCTCGGTTGTTACGGGTACCAGCGGGACACCAGCCATTGGATTGACGAGTTGGCTTCGCAAGGCACGGTATTTGAGTGGGCGTTTGCTCAGGCGCCGAATACGCCGCCGTCCCAGGCTTCGATTCTCACGTCGTTGTATCCCAGGACCCATGGCAGGGTGACAGGGAAGGACAGGCTGCCAGAGGAGGTCACGACGCTTGCCGAAGTGATGCAGGCGGGGGGATTCACCACGGCGGCATTTGTTGACGGGGGGTACATGGCCCCCCACTCCGGTCTCTCTCAGGGTTTCGAAACCTATCATTCGAGCCCGGAGGGGCTCAAAGGGCTGGCAGCTTTGGGCCCCTTCGTCTTTGACTGGGTACGTGAAAACAAGGAGGAGAATTTTCTGCTCCTCATTCACACCTACGACGTTCATACTCCCTATGACCCACCGCCACCCTTTCGGGAGATTTTCCTCAACGGCCTCGAGCCGTCGACCCCGGGCTTTGAACCGGACACAAAGACGATGAAAGGCGTCATGCTGAGGGCGAGGCGAGGAGAGCTCAACCAGCTGACCGCTGCCGATATCGAATATTCACGAGCCCTCTATGACGGCGGAATTCGGTACGTCGACGCTTGGATTGGGTCATTCATGGAGCTGTTGCGGGACAATGGCCTTCTGGAGAGAGCCACAATCATCGTACTCTCGGATCACGGGGAAGAGTTCCAGGAGCACGGCTCCGTGCTGCACGAAAAGCTCTACTCGACCGTCACCCATATTCCCTTGATCATACGGCCTCCTGGGGGCATGACGGCGCGACGTGTGGATCAGGTTGTGGAGTCGATCGACCTCATGCCGACCATCCTGGACATGGTCGGTCTCGATGAACCGCAAACCCCGATGGAAGGCACCTCGCTTTTTCCGTTTTTGAAGCGACGACCCGTCAGTCGGCTGGAGGGTCTGGGCCCGGCTTTCGGAGAATCTCCGCTCTTCGGTGGTCGGGTGTTTGTCGCAGATGGAACCCACCAGCTGCTTCAAACCCGGACAACTGAGGTCTTGGAACTCTTTGATTTCCGCTCGGACTCAAAAGAGCAGGACGATATTTCCCAACAACACCCGGAGGTCGTAGGGAGACTTGGCTCGAAGATCGAACGTTTTGATCAAACGTCAGCCGACACAACGAAGTACCTTCCTGGGGTCAGAGTGATTGACGATCAAGATCTGGAAGACCTCCGTGCCCTTGGTTATCTGGAGTAGCTCTGCAGACCCCATGGAGGATTGGGGTTGTGGGCCTTCTCTAGTGTAGGTAGCCGAGTGCTTGGAGTTGAGAGAGCGCTTCGCCGCCCAACGGAGTTTCATTTTCTGGGCCCAGTGGCGGGCCGGTGGACCAGATCCTGATCGAAACCCCTTGGTTGTCTGGAGTAGACGGCAGGAATTGCCCGGTCCGCCAAGAAGATCCATCGAGGATGTACTCAACCGGTTCTGTTGGGATCCCATGATCCAGGTTGATCAGGAGTGGGGTCATCGTGCCGTTCTCGGAAAGATACTCTCCGGAGATGCCCCCGTCCTCGCGTTTGCCATTTGATATGAACAGGCTGAGGCTCTCCTTTGGGCCTAACTCAAAACGGCCTCCCGAGCGGGTCCAACGAATGCAGCGGCAATCTGCCGCCGGTGACTTGACTCTGGACCGTTGGTCCCAGACTCCCGTCAGGTCGCCTCGAAGGATGCCGTCAGAGGTGTTTGTCATGAAGATCCGTGTGCCGGCAAAATCTCTGTCGAGCATATCCGTTACGGTTTTGCGAAATCTGGATGGGTCTGGGGTTTCCGACGCCGTACCGGCCGCAATGCCACTATTCCCTTGGAGGACCGTCTCGGTTGACTGTCCCCAAAGCCTCTGCCATGCAGCGTCGTTGAAGGTGACCTTCGTCCGGTTGTCTGTGCGAAGGGCGAGGCCCCTGTTTGACGATGCGGCGTACGCCCATGCTTCGTTTGGGAAATCTGATTCGGGGCTTTCGATCAACGGCAGGAGTGACTGACCGTCGAGATCGGGAGGTACGGGAATTCCGGTGACGTCGAGAATGGTCGGCATCAGGTCAATAAGCCGAACCTGACGGCTGATGCGGGTGCCGGCGCCTTTGTGCCCGGGGATTTCCAGCATCAAGGGAACCATCAAGTTGTAGTCGTCCAGGTAAGAATGTCCGGCCCTGTCGTCTTCTCCCAAAGCCTCCCCGTGATCCGACGTAACGATGATCAGAGTGTTTTCTCGGAGCTTCAGCCTGCTGATCGTCTCGAAGAAACCCGCAAGTTCGGCATCGGTGTAGGCGATCGCGCTGTCATACATCGTCCTCACCGTTCGCTTTTCGTCCGGGTTCAAAGGGGACGACCACTGTTTTTCGCCTGTTGCAAGGAATGTAAAGGTGTTGCCTTCGGATACCAGATTTTTGATTTTTGGAGGCAACATCTTGACCTTGCCTTGCGGGAAGGTCGCCCGTTGCTCACTGACCAACTGGTCAAAAAATGGCTGCCGCCTCCGGTGTGGATAGTGTATCTCGTAAGTGTGAAGAAAGAGAAAGAAGGGGAGGTTCTCGCTTTTTTTCAGAAAGTCTGATGCGAGGCGGAGCCCGTGCTCCAGTTCATCCACCGAGTCTTGTGACCCCCAGTAGGCAAATGAGTCAAAGCCCTGCGCGAAACCGTAGTGCGGTCTGAGGATTCCACCGCCGGTGACGGCGGCGGTCGTGTAGCCCGCCTTCCGAAGGTGTTCTGCCAGAAAATGTAAGGAGTCGGGGGCCTGCATGTGGTGGTTGACTCCATGGCGGACGGCATCGAGGCCGGAGAACAAAGAGGCGTGGGCAGGCAGAGTCCACGGAGCTGGGGCGACGACATTTTCGAAGAGCACGCCATTTGAAGAGATCCACCGTTTGAGAAAAGGAGTTGTGGAAATTGGAGCGCCATAGGCTGACATCCGGTCCGCTCTCAGGGTGTCGAGCAGAATGACGATGACATTGACCCGTCGCTTTTCGGATGGCGCCTCCACCCGCGGGTCTGCCCACCATGCGAGTCCACCCCTGGGTTGAGGACCGCTTGTGACCAGGTGTATCAGTCTGTCTTTCCCCGCGAATTGATCGAGGGCGAGATCGTATTCCGCCCATTTTTGGGAAGAGCCTCCAGGGCTGAGTTTTTCGGTCCAAACGGTCTGCGGTAGTTTGCCGGGCTCTTCCACCTCAATGCTGAGGGACCAGGAGGACCTGGCGGTCGAATCTACTGCTGTCGCAAAACTCAGGCTGGCGCCTTGGGGGATCTCTTCCAGACTCAGGGTGCTTTTTCGACCTGGTAGAGCTGGAATCGCCGGTCTTGCATCGGCATTGAATTCGACACGAACTCCGGTAGCGGCAACGGCTGCGACCTCGTCGAGATTCACTTCACGAGTGACTCTTTTCACCGAGAGAATTCTGATCGTGTTGTTGGATACGGACTTGGGAAGCAGACGGAGCCTGCTGATCCTTCCGGTCCATGTCGGGTGACGGCCGACCTTGAACGAAAACAGTTGCACATCATTGCCCGTGGCTGTGTTGGTGTCAATGCTCAGCTCGCCGGAGCCGTGATCGGAAAGCCATGCGACAGTCAACCGGCCTTTCCCAAACCGCTTGACCGATACCTCAAGCACAGAAAAGAGGGATGCGTCGAAGCTGTCGAGGAACCGCACCTCGGCTTCAGGGCCAAGGCCTTGGATCTCGAGGGCGCCCTCTGCGATCTCGGCGGAATCAATGTTGCTGACTTTCCAATTTTCCAGAGAAGACTGGGTGTTGAAATGAAATGGCGATGCCGCGTTGTCAATGTAGAGTCGTTCTGGGTTGCAGGTGCCGCTGGGATCGACAGCGATCCATCGCGCGAAAATAGCCCGAGCATCTGTAGGTTGTGGAAATCTCGGGGAACAGGCGCCGGCCACGAGTGACAGCGAAAGAACCAACGAGGTTGGAAGGCGTGACCAGGTCAAAGTGATCTCCAGGGTCCGGCCACTCCGGCCGGAGCTGCAGATTATACTGCTGTCGTGAGGAAGAGTCTCGAAATTGCGGAAATGGCCCCTGGCTTCAAAGAGGAGAGGCAAGGCCCCGGGCCCCGTCTGCTCTGCGACGCCATGTTGGGTTCGCTATGCCGGTGGCTGCGGTTCTTTGGCCTTGACTGCGAATACGCCGGTGTTGAGGCCGCCGATGCTGAGGTCGGCGCCAGAGCCGAGGCTGAGGGGCGTTGGTTATTGACAGCTGACCGGGAGTTGGCGGGGAGGGGTCCTCGAACGATGCTGGTGCGTTCGGTTGAGTTGGAAGATCAGTTGGTCGAGGTCCTGGGTAGGTTGAGGCTTGAGGTGCGGGCTGACCTGAACGGGAGCCGGTGCAGCGAATGCAACGGCTCCTTGGTCGAGCAGGACAGGGATCAGGTTGGCGACGACGTTCCGTCCTACGTCTTGAAAACCGCCGAGCGATTTACTCGGTGCGAACGCTGCCAGCGAGTCTTCTGGCCCGGAACCCACGGCAAGAAGATTCTTGCCCGGATGCAGAGGGTGGTTGATCGAGTGAACGTCGAACGTTGAACGTTCATTTCGCCTCATTCCCCGGTATGATCTCGGGCTATGGAAGACCGGAAGATTGATCGACTGGCGGAAATCGAGGAAATTCTGGGGCATCGGTTCGATGACCGGGAGGTGCTCGAGCGGGCGTTGAGGCATGGTTCTGCTGACGAAGCACCGATCGAGGGGAGCTACCAGCGCCTCGAGTTCCTTGGCGATGCGGTTCTGGGTCATTCGGTCGCGCTGATGCTTTTCGAGGCCTACCCGGATGCGGACGAGGGTGTTCTGACCAAGATGCGTGCCCATCTGGTCCGGTCGGCCAGTTTGGCGGAGAAGGCGGCCTGGCTCGGGTTGGAGGGCTGGGTTCGCATGAGTAGCGGTGAAGAGAGGCAGCACGGACGAGAGCGTTCGGCGCTGCTCGAGGATGTATTCGAGGCCATTATTGGCGCGCTGGCGGTCGACGGAGGATGGGAGGCCGCTTACGCGTTTATTGAAGACCAGTTCCACGACGAGCTTGTGGACCTGGACGAGCGGACGCTGATCCTGGCCGATGCCAAGTCCGCCTTGAATCAGGCCGCTCAGACCCGCGGGCTCGATCTTCCGGTGTACTCGGATTTTGGCGGGGACGGCCCCGATCACCGTCCGCGGTGGGTCAGCACGGTTTCGTGGGATGGGCGTGAGATGGCCAAGGGTGAAGGGCCGACCAAGAGGGAAGCTCAACAACAGGCAGCCCGGAGGGCCCTGGCGAGATTGGGGTTTTTGGAGTAGGGGTTGCCGGCCGACGTTTAACGCAGAGAGCGCCCAATACCTCAGACGGGACGTGCCGTCCTTGACGTTGTCCCGGGGCTTTCTCCCGATTTGCGCAACGATGCGGTCAACGTCAAGGGGGGCAATCCACGGGGGCCGCGTTGGCAATCGAGTCTCGGCCAACGCCGTAGGCCGCCGAGGTCATTTTCCTCAAGGGGTCATGTCCTCCCGACTTCTGATTTGTTGCCCCTTGAGGAAAATGCGCCGAGCGGGGGCGCGCCTGCGCGGCCCCGAAGGCCGGGGATAGAAAACTGCGACCGGGCCAGCGGCAGCAAACAGTAATCAGGGGCCGGGACAGTAGACCGCGTCAGGGTCAGCGGCAGTGGACAGCGACCGCGACCGGGCCGGTAGCCGGTTCAGCGGCAGCTTAGGCATGATCCGCACCCGGCTCCGTTCTTTCGATTCGTCTCCAGTAGAATGTTCCCCCATGACCAACACCCCCCACCCCCGTCTTGAGCGCGCCCAGGAGGCCCCGACCTCGCCTGGTGTCTACCGATTTGCCGACACCCGCGGAACCGTGCTCTACGTCGGTAAGGCGCGAAACCTCAGGCGGAGGGTGATGTCGTACTTCGGACGCCAGGACTTGGCGGATAGAACGGTGGCCATGCTGGAACTGGCCAGAGAGCTGGATTTCACCGTCACGGCATCCGAGGTCGAAGCATTTATTCTTGAGAACACCTTGATCAAGAGGGAACGGCCGCGTTTCAACGTCATGCTCAAGGATGACAAGACCTACCCCTACATCAAGGTGACGACCGGTGAGCGGTGGCCTCGGGTCGAGTTCACCCGGAAGGTCCAGGATGACGGCCACACCTACTTTGGGCCCTTTCTGGGGCAGTCGATGGCACGACAGTTGATGGAGCTGGCCCGGACGCGCTTTACCGTTCGGACGTGCACGATCGAAATTGACGGCAAGCTCGCGCGGCCATGCCTCTACTATCATCTCAACGCCTGTCTCGGCCCCTGCGTCGACGGATTGGCGACGCCCGAGGGCTATGCCGAGAGCGTGGAAGAGTTGAAGCTTTTTCTCGGCGGGCGGCACAAGGAACTGCTGCCGAAACTGGAAGCCGGCATGTGGGCGGCCTCAAAGGGCGAGGAATTCGAGCGTGCAGCACGGCTGAGGGATCTTGTGACGGTCGTGCGGCGTTTGGGTGAAAAGCAGGATGTCGAACTCGGCGGGGGGATGGATGCCGACGTCATCGCGGTTCACGTCGATGGCGCCCACGCGACGGTGTGCCTCTTGCCGTATCGAGAAGGCAAGTTGGTCGACAAAAGAGAGTTCCATTTCGAGGGTGTCGGAGACGTTGCTCGGGCCGAGGTGTTGATGGCATTCGCGGCCCAGTACTACGAAGCGAACCCCTTCATTCCGGCCGTCGTCGAAACATCGGTCGACCTTGGGGCTGATGAACGGGATCTGATCGAGGCCTACCTCGAACATCTCAGGGGTGGCAGCGTGCGAATGATGCGCCCTCAGCGGGGCCCAAAGGCTCGGAGGGTTGGCCTGGCCGACGACAATGCCAGTGCCGCATTCAACCTGAGATTTCGAGCCCCGCGGTCTCAGGCCCAGCATCTGGAACGGCGACTGGGCGAACTCTTGGGACTCGAGGGACCGGTTCGGAGCCTGGAGTGCTTCGACATTTCCCATTCGGCAGGCCGCCACACGACAGCGTCCTGCGTTGTCTGGAGATCGGGTCGGATGGAGCGCAGGGAATACCGGTCCTTCAACCTCAGGGAAGCCGGAGGGGGCGACGATTTCGCGGCGATCGGAGAAGCGGTGACTCGGCGCTACAGGAGGTTGCGGGACGAAGGAAGGGACATGCCCGACCTGGTTCTGATCGACGGTGGTCTCGGGCAACTCAACGCGGCGATGGCCGCCCTCGACGGCCTCGGCCTCGATTTGCCTTTGGCGGCGCTTGCCAAACGGGAGGAGGCGGTGTGGCTCCCCGGAAGGGATGAGCCCCTGGCGCCGGACGATCACGATCCAGCTCATCTGGTTCTGCGCCAGGCCCGTGACGAGGCGCATCGTTTCGCCCTGGCTCGCCAGCGGCGCCGCAGGAAGAAAAAGACCCTGGCCACCGAACTTCTGAACATCCCGGGCATCGGTCCGGGGCGTGCCCGATCGTTGTTGCGGGCATTCGGCTCGGTTCGTGGTGTGCAGCAGGCAACGGAAGAGGCACTGGGTGAAAGGATGGGACCTCGAGTCGGACGGCATATATGGCGGCATCTGCATGCGGGAGAGGGATGAACGTCGAACGTTCAACGTCCAACGTTCAACGTTGAAGTACGCGTTCTTGGTCACCGGTTGCGTGAACGGCACGGCTCGGTGCCGGTGGTGTCGAATTTCTGCGGACGGAAGCCAGTCGCGTTCATCGTTCCTTCAGCATCGACCGAGACCGTCCCACTCCCCTCCACCCTCGGGCGCGAACTTCGAAGTTGGACGTTGGACGTTCGGCGTTGAACGTTCGTTCCCTTGTTCTTCCAGCAACTCCTGTGTATAATCCGCGCCCCGGCAACCGCTGAGAAAGTGGAATCTCGCCTGGGAGGCACAAGACAATGGATCTCATGCGTGAAGTGACACAGCAGTATTTGAAAACCGATATCCCTGATTTCAAGGGTGGCGACACCGTTAGAGTCCATGTTCGGCTCAAAGAAGGCGAAAAGGAACGAATTCAGATTTTCGAGGGTTTGGTTATCGCCCGTAAGCATGGTGGCATTTCGGAGACCTTCACCGTCCGCAAGATGTCTTCAGGCATCGGTGTGGAGCGGGTGTTCCCCCTCCATTCTCCCAACGTGGCCAAAATCGAGGTGACCCGGTTGGGCAAAGTTCGACGGGCCAAGCTCTATTACATCCGTTCGCGTCGAGGCAAGGCCGCCCGCATCAAGGAGTTGCGCCGCGCCTGATACGAGAGAGCCCCTCGGGGCCGAGGATCGGCGTTTACTGAAAGACTCGCCGGCCATCATCGGAATTGACGAAGTTGGACGCGGGGCCCTGGCGGGCCCCGTTGTTGTGTGTGGGGTTCGTCTTTCGGAAATCCCGCATCGCGACAGTATTCGTGACTCCAAAAAGCTCTCCCAAACCAAGCGAAATTTGGCGTCGCTGTGGGTGCGGCAGAACTCTGATGCCTGGGTGATCGTCGAAGTCTGGCCTGAGGTCATCGACCGGGTCAACATCCTTGAATCCACTCGGAGGGCAATGCGGACGGCGGTCCGGTCATTGAGCCTGCCGGGTGATGTCGTCGTCGTCGACGCGGTGAGCCTGGGCCCGGGCTTTGAGGCGGTTTTGTCCCCGATCAAGGCAGACGAACACTATTTTTGCGTGGCGGCCGCGTCCAATGTTGCCAAGGTCCACCGGGACGCGTTGATGGTTGAACTGGCGAAAAAATACCCATGGTGGGAGTGGGAAAAAAATAAAGGATATGGGACTCGAAATCACCGGGTTGGGGTTGAAAAACATGGGCGTTCCTGTCTTCATCGCCGGAGTTTTCGGACATCTCCTGTGCTACCATGAACGACACGTGTAGGACGCGGAAGGGACAGTAACTGGATGGCGATCAATAGGGACAAGATTCTCAGAGGAGCCGAGAAGCTCGTCCAGAGGGGCAAGATAGAGCCTGCTATCCGAGAGTATGAAAAACTCCTGAAACTCAATCCCAACGACGTCAATACGATCAACCGGATCGGAGATCTCCATAACCGGATCGGCCAGGTGGACAGGGCCGTCGAGTTGTACCAAAGGATCGCCGACAGTTTTGCTGTGGACGGCTTTGTCAACAAGGCTATCGCCATCTACAAAAAAATCAATCGGCTGGCCCCTGACCGGGTTGAAGTCTTTGAGCGCCTCGCTGATCTCTATATCCAGCAGGGGCTCGTGGTCGAGGCCAAAGACCAGTTCTCCGTTTTGGCCGACTGGTATCTCAAGAATGACGACCTGGACAACGCCGTCCAGATTCAGAGGAAATTGGTCCAGATCGACCCCGAGAATCATATGGGCCACCTTCGTCTCGCGGATCTGCTGTTTCGAAAGGGCAATGGCGACGAGGCGATCGATGTCTATCAGCGTCTGGGCACGATGCTGTTGGACCGGGGCAAGGTCGAGGAAGCCGAGAGGCTCTATCGGCATGCCCTGGACCAGGATCCCCCCTCAGGGGAATTTCTCATGCCGATTTGCGAGGCCTTGGTCGATTCGGGCAAACTCTCCGTTGCCCGCGAGTTTCTGATTGAAGCCCAGAAACGCTCACCGGACAGCACGGCGATCGGCATTCTCGATCTCAAGGTCACTTTGGTGGCGGGCGAGTCCAGAGCCGCTCTCGATCGGGCACAGGCCTTGTTGGAGACCCACCCGGATGATGAAGATGTGGGATGCCTGGCGGGGCGTGCCTTTTTCGGTGTCGGTGAGGTGGATCGTGGGCGAGATCTTCTCCTTCCGATTGCCAACCGCCGGCTGGACGAAGGTGATCGTCCCGGGGCTCAAGAGGTCTTCCGATGGCTGGTTAAGGCATTGCCGGTGGATCGAGATGTCCAGAAACTGGGGATACAGGCACTCTCTCCGACCGACGACAAGGAAATGATTTTCACCCTCAAGGCGGGTCTTGCCGACAGTTATTTTCAGGCGGGTGAGCTCGATGACGCCCGTCGGGTCTATGCGGACCTCGTCAGAGAAGACCAAGACAATAAATTGTTCCAGGACCGGTTGCGTGATCTGGGGGTTGATATCTCCGGCGCCGATCAGACCGCCGCACCGCCGACTGCGACCAGTGAGCCTGAACTACCAGTAGCGCCGGGGCCGGTTTCGGTGGGCGATGTTCCGGCCGAGGATGTTCTGGATATTGATGCCGACGAGTTTGAGGTGATCGAGGCCGAGAGCCTGGGCGAAACGCTGGGTCCTCAAACGGCTGCGGTCCAAGCCGCTGCCGATACTACAGGCGAAGCGCCGGATTTCGACCCCCTTGAACGTTTGGCCGAGGCCAACGTCTTTGCCAAATACGGCCTGGTCGATAAAGCGCTGAACCACCTGGAGACAATCATTCACTTTTTTCCTGAGAACCACGAGGTTCGGGAGAAATTGGTGTCTCTGGCTCTCGAAGCCGGCCGAGCCGATTTAGCCGCCCGTGAAGTCGGGCCCCTGGTCGAGACCTATAAGACCGAGGATAGGCGAGAGGCGCTGGAAAAATT
>JAUWTC010000222.1 GCA_030609785.1 Holophagae bacterium | reverse complement strand
GGTCCTTTTGATGTGGTGTGTTACGGCCTTTTGGACTCTCATGCGATGTTCAGTTCCCTGTCATCGCTCAGATTGGACAACTATGTCTACACGGAGGAGGGGATCCGCGCAGCCTGGGAGCACGTAGCCCAGGAGGGATACCTGACGATTTCATTCAGCGTGTACGCCGGTCAGTGGCTGATTGACCGCCTCTTCTGGACGATCACTCGCGCAACAGGGGTGCAACCGGTCATCGTCGAGCACGGCATGTTGTATGGCGTGACCTTCGTCTGCGTCAAATCACCGGATCCTCTCAAGAGAGCCTGGTCAACCAGTTTTCCGGAGGGCAGTCCTCAATCTCCCTTGGCGGACGTTCGCACTACCAGCGATGACTGGCCGTTCCTCTACGTTCGTCCCGACGTTTTTCCAACCGGGTACGTGATCATCCTCGCTCTGGTCTTGCTCACCGCCGTCGTGGCAACTCCGCTGGCATTCGGACCAAAAATGATGTGGGCCGAATTCGACCCGGTGTTGTTTTTGATGGGGGCGGCCTTCATGTTGCTCGAAACCCGTGGTGTCACAACGTTGTCGTTGCTCTTCGGGTCAACATGGATGGTCAACGCATCGGTGTTCGCCGGAATTCTGGTCGTTGTTCTTCTGGCCAATCTGCTGACGCAGCACTTCCGATTTAAGCGGTTTCTCCCCTGGGGCCTGGTGTTGCTGCTCTCTGTTCTGGCCCTGGCTCATCTTGACTATGCCCAACTCAATCAGCTGACTCTGGGCCTCCGAGGACTGATCGGAGGATTGAGTCATGCCATTCCCATCGGCATCGCGGGCATTCTTGTTTCGATGATGCTTGTCAGATCACGGGCGCCGGCCGCAGCACTGGGATCCAATCTCCTGGGCGCCGTTTTCGGGGGGTGTCTGGAGTACAGCTCGATGCTCTTCGGACTCCGCGCCCTGGTCTACCTTGCTGCTGCGTTGTACCTGATCGCCCTGGTGCTTCTCTCTGTGCGTGGCAACTCCCATTCAAAAACAGCCACCAATTCAACCTGAAACCTGAAAGCTGATAGCTGAAAACTGATAGCTGACAACTCCCATCTATACTGCGGCAATGATGGATCACTCCCCCCTGATAGATACACCCCTGACCCGCGCACTGGGCATTGATGTGCCCCTGATCTGCGGCGCGATGTACCCGTGCTCCAACCCGGAACTGATCGCCACGGTTTCCGAAGCCGGCGGCATCGGAATCGTGCAGCCGATCAGCCTGACCTACGTCTACGGCCATGATTTCAGAGAGGGTCTCCGGCGTATCCGGGAACTGACGGACAAGCCGATCGGCATGAACGTCTTGACCGAAAAAAGCTCCGAGCGCTACCTCGACCGCATGCGCCGATGGCTGGATATTGCCGTCGAGGAGGGTGTGCGCTTCTTCGTCTCCTCCCTGGGCGACCCACGCTGGATCGTCGAATCGGTCGAGGGCGTTGGAGGCCTGGTCTATCACGACGTCACCGAGAGGAGGTGGGCTCAAAAAGCCATCGACAGCGGGGTTCACGGTTTGATTGCCGTCAACAGCCGGGCCGGCGGCCATGCCGGGGCCTTGAGTCCTGAGGCCCTTTTGGACGAAATCGGCGACCTCGGGCTGCCGGTGGCCTGCGCCGGCGGCGTCGGTGATGCGGCCGGCTTTGCCCGCGCGCTTTCGATGGGCTATGTCGGCGTCCAGGCGGGAACCCGGTTCATCGCGACCACCGAGTGCGCCTCGCCCGAAGAGTACAAACGGGCCGTCGTCGAAGCTGGTGAAGAGGACATCGTCCTGACCCACCGCCTGACCGCCGTCCCCGTCGCCGTGATCAACAATGAGCGTGTCAAACGCGAGGGCACCGAGGTCCCCTGGCTTGCCCGGCGACTGTTGGCCAATGCCCGCACGAAACACTGGATCCGGGCTTTCTACTCGCTGAAATCGGTTCTCGGCCTCAAGAAAGCCGCCACAGGTAAAATGTCTCCCACAGACTATTTTCAGGCCGGGAAGAGCGTCGCGGGCGTCGATGCCATCGAAAACGCCGGCGATATCGTGCGTCGATGGGCTGAGGAGACAGGCTCCCAAAAGAGCAGTGACATCCCAGGCCAGCCACTGTAGGGGCAGGTCCCTGTGCCTGCCCTGATCAACCGAACGGCGCCGTCGAGACGTTTTCTGGATGACCCGAACACGGGCGGCCACAGGGGGCCGCCCCTACAGTCTCGTGTTCGTTTTCGGTCTCTTACTCAATCGTAATCGGCGGCATCCATACGGTCCCGGGCGTTTCGATATGACCGGTCCTGACCCACCGCTCGAGGGTCGCCACCGCAGCCTCATCGCCCTTCTTCTTCTCCAGCATCACCTGCCACCACGGTAGGACCTTTGGATAGTCAACCAACATCACCGCCGCATCGGCATCGATGCCGGCAAGCCTCTTGGCTGCCGCGAGTGCCGTGTCAAAGCCACCCAACTCGTCGACCAGGCCCTTCTCCAAAGCCTGCACACCGGTGAAGACCCGGCCCTCGGCCATCGCGTGGACTTCTTCAATCGTCTTGCCGCGAGAGTCGGCCACCCGCTGAAGGAAATCGTCGTAGATCCGATCCAACTGCGCGTTGATGAGGACTCGTTGCGGGTCGGTCCAATCCTCGAGGTCGCCGTAGATGTTGGCGTTGGCGCCCCAGTCCAGCTTGCCGTAGGTGATACCCAGCTTCTCGGACCAGAATTTTTCGGTATTGAGGTGTCCGCCGAAGACCCCGATCGAGGCGGTCAGGGTGCCCGGGTCGGCGACGATGTGTTTGGCGCCACAGGTGATCCAATATCCGCCGGAAGCAGCCAGATTGGACATCGAGACGATGACCGGCATCGTCTCGGCCACCCGGACCATCTCCTGGCGAATGATCTCAGAGGCGACCGCTGACCCTCCAGGGCTATCGATTCGGAGGATCGTGGCCTTGACGTTCTTCGCCTTGCGGACGTTCCGTAGGGCCTTGGCGATAGTCTCTGACCCCATGATGTCCCCACCCAGAAGAGGATTGATGCTTTTGCCGCTGTCGCCCCGCATGATGGCGCCGATCGCCGTGACGACGGCAATCTTGGCCCCACCCACGGTCTTCTTGTTACGGCTGAGATACTTACTGAGGCTGACGATCTTGGCATCGCCTTCTTCCTTGGCCCGGATTCTGTCTCGGAAGGCGGTCCAGTCCTCTAAATGATCTACGAGGCCGGCTTTTTCTGCATTTGGAGCACTCATCGGACAGGTGTCAATCAGTGCGCGCAGTGCATCGGCTTCCATGCCACGGCCGGATGCGATGTCGGCCATCAATTGATCCATGACCGAACCCAGCAACCATTCCATCATCTCGCGGGCGCCCGGGGTAAAGTCAGTCTCGGTGTACATGAAGCGGGCGGTCTTGTAGGTACCTCGCCCGGGGAACTCCGGCTTGATGCCCAGTTTGTCGAAGGTGCCCCTGATGAACGGCGAGCGCGCCGAGAGGCCGATCAGATTGACGTCTCCCGCCGGATTGATCGAGATCTCGTCACAGGCTGAAGCGAGGTAGTACACCATGTTGCCCGGTGAGAATTCGCCGGCAGTATCCATATAGGCGGCAGTCCACTTGCCCGCCGCCCGAACCCTTATCAGAAGGGTTCGAATCTCCTGGATCGTTGCGAAACCTCCGCCGACACTGTCGATTCGAAGCCGAACGCCTCGCACCCGATCATCCTCGGCAGCACGTACCAGGGCACGCCTGATATCACGCAGGGCTGTCGGAGCACTCCCGGTCAGTTCGGCGAAGGGATCCTCCGCAGCGACCTCGACGATCGGCCCCGTCAATCGGAGGGACACGATCATATCGCCCGGCAATCTCGTCTTGGATGCTGCCGCCACCATCATCGCCACGGCGCCCATGACCACGATCAGCGCCAAACACCCCAAACCAATGAACAGTCCCGTTTTCTTGGCCATTATGCCTCCCTGTTATCCCGAAAGACTATACGCCCGATTGTCGTCCCGGTTCCAGATTCCGAGAATTACTTGGGTCCGAGGATCTTGCTGGTCGCCTCGGCGCCCGGCATGACGATCCTGGACGCTTCCTGACGTTGCATCTCCCGGGCCTCTTCCATCAGGGCCTCAATACCCGCCTGCACGGCTTGCGGGTACTTGTCGATGGCCTCTTTCAGCGTCGTGGCTTCGATCTTGCCGCTGACCGGCAGGGGCCCCATCTGGGACATGATCTGGGCCTGGGCGAAGAACATCATGGGCCGACCCAGGTCCCGGTTGCCATCAGTGTCGAGCGGCGTTAAACGCC
The DNA here is from genome assembly GCA_030609785.1 of Holophagae bacterium. Taxonomy (GTDB): domain Bacteria; phylum Acidobacteriota; class Thermoanaerobaculia; order Thermoanaerobaculales; family Sulfomarinibacteraceae; genus DAOWGJ01. The sequence continues at coordinate 1,056 of JAUWTC010000222.1, read as the reverse complement.
GGATCGTGCCGACGCGCAAATCGGTAATGACTTCTTCCAAATAGAGGTTTGACCGATCAAATTGGACCTGGTCGAGGCCCGTCTCATTGGGTTGATTCATTGATTTCCTCACAACAGCATATTTCCTCACTCCAGGGGGCGAGATCGATTATGGTACACGAGAAGGGGGACCTATGGTTGTTAAAATGGCGCGGAGAATGGCGGAACTTCGAGCGTCCGAAATCCGGGAGATCCTCAAACTCACTCAAAGGCCCGAGGTCATCTCCTTTGCCGGCGGCTTGCCGGCCGCAGAAACCTTCCCGGCCGAGGACCTCGCCGAGGTAACGACCCGGGTCCTCTCCGAGGATGGGCCTCGAGCCCTGCAGTACTCCCCAACCGAGGGCTTCCTCCCGCTGCGACAAGCGATCGCCGACCGCATGAACACCAAGCTCGGTACGGCGGTTGAAAGCTCGGAGATATTGATCACCAGCGGCAGCCAACAGGGCCTGGATTTCACCGGCAAGATCCTGTTGGATCCCGGCGATGTCGTCCTCTGTGAGAGCCCAACCTACCTCGGTGCGATCAACGCCTTCAAGGCTTACGAGCCCCGATTCGTCGAGGTCGAGACCGATGATCACGGCATGGTGATTTCAGACCTCGAACGCCGCCTGGGCGAGATCCCCAACGTACGAGTCATGTATGTCATCCCGGATTTTCAGAACCCCAGCGGACGCACCTGGAGCCTGGAGCGGCGCAAGGGCGTGATGGAACTGGCCCGGCGCTTCGAAATCCCCGTCATCGAGGACAGCCCCTACGCCGAAGTACGCTTCGAAGGCCAGGCGATTCCGCCGCTCAAGAGCCTCGAGGGCAACGAGTGGGTCGTCTTCCTCGGCACCTTCTCCAAGGTCTTCTGCCCCGGGCTGCGGCTCGGATGGCTCTCGGCCGCGCCGGAGCTTTTCCAGAAATACGTCTTCGTCAAGCAGGCGGCCGACCTCCACACCTCGACGCTGGGCCAGATGCAGCTCGCCGGCTACCTTGACACCTACGGCCTCGACCGCAATATCAAGGGCGTCATCG
>JAUWTC010000195.1 GCA_030609785.1 Holophagae bacterium | reverse complement strand
TCGTGGATCGCGTGGATCTTCTGCGTATAGAAGAGGATCCTCTCGGTCAACGTCGTCTTGCCGGAGTCGATGTGGGCGGAAATGCCGATGTTGCGGACTCGTTGAATGTCGATACTCATACTGTCTCACCCGCGCGGTCTCGAGGCCGCACTCCTGGCCTACCCTTCTCGGCAGTGATCTGCTGCGGCTCGAAATACGCGGCGATCTTCGGCGCTTTATTGAATTCGCTCAGTCAACATAGTACAGACTATGCCTCATTCGCTCATCCTGCTAAAGCCCCAAATCTCACCACGTCTTCCGCACCTCACAACGAAAACTGCTGAGAAGGGCAGGGCCCTGTAAATCGTTGATGGTGCCCGGCCACCGAAGGAGCCGCCACCGGCGAGCGTACATCAAAAAAAGCGGCACGGAGGGAGACTCGCCAGTCTCAAACACGCCGCACCCGGTCAATAGCGTACAACTCCGCCAATCAGATGTCAATCCAGCCAGGATTCTGCAAGGTAGAGGCTCAAAAAGAATCCGGACGAAGAAAGCCCGCCTCGACGCCGGGAAACAGGAGCGCCCCCTCCCCAACCGGTGCGTGCCATTCTTGATGTTGTCCCGCAGCGCCCTCCCGATTTGCACGACGCCGCGGACAACGTCAAGGGTGGCAACACCCGGCGAGCGCGCCAGCGACCGGATGTTGGCCAACGGCGTAGGCCGCCGAGGTCTTTTTCCTCAAGGGGCGGGCCCTCTCCCGGTTTGACAAATGCTGCCCCTTGAGGAAAAGGGCCGAGCGGGAGCGACCGGCGGTCCTTCGAGCTCAAGCCGGTTTCTAGGCGCTCCCGAAGGCCGGGATCAATAACAACCCCTTTGCGCCTCTCTTCGCGCTCTTTGCGGTTCAATTGTGTTTTTTTCGGAGCCTGCTATCTGACGCGCGGCTTGGGATTCCGGCCATAAAACAGGTCGTCCATCCAAAGCATCACCCGCCGCGCGGCGCCGGACCGGGCAATGGCCCAGCGCACGGCATTGTGGGCCGCATTGTCGGGGTGGGAGTAGGGGCAGACGCTCATGCACCGTCCGCAGTCGGTGCCGATGACATTCCAGTAGCGGAAACAGGTGTCGGGATCGATGGCCCAGCGCACACCTTCATCGATGGGTTGTCTGTCGCCGCCAGGGATCGCGCCGACCGGGCAGGCATCTGCGCATTTCCGGCAGATGGCGCAGAAATCAAGCACCGCGGGATCATCGCCGGGCGGATCGGCCACCAACGGAACATCGGTCGTCACCACGCCCAGGCGAACCCGGGGGCCGAGGCCCGGTGTCATCAACAATCCCATGCGGCCGATCTCTCCAAGGCCGGCGTCCCGCGCGACCAAGGGCGCAATCACGCGGTAGTTACCGTCGATATGGGCTCGGGCCTTCCACCCGCAGCGGCGAATGGTCGAAGCCAACTGCACGGCGATCTTGGCCGACTCGACGTATTGGTGGGCCGATTCCACGATCGCCGGCGCCCCGGGAGCGTAGGCTACGGCCGCATGGTCCATCTCTACGGTGAAGGCGATCGCCCACTGGTGATTCAGTGAAACGGCATCACCCCACGTACCGGCTCCGCGCCCAATATGACTGTAGACGTGGTACGGCTGGAGCCGGGTCACACCGACGCCGACTGCCCCGTTCGAGCGGGCCAGATCCTTCAGACGATCCACCCAAATCTCGGGGGCGAGTTCCACCTGGGGGGAGGCCGGCTCACCGTCAACCTCGAGACGCAGAGCCTCAGTCAGGTCGAACGACGCGTCGGCCGCGGCGAAGGCCACCGGATCAGCCATTTCCGAATCCGGAGACAATAGGCCAGGAAGGGCACGGGTTCGATCGTCGCCGGCGTGGTGTTCCGGGTGCATCGTGTAGTAGGTCTCGAACTCCGCGCTCCCCGGCGCCAACCGGGCACGCGCAAACATGACGTCCCTCTCGTCGACCCTGCGTGATGGCCGCCCGCCGAGCGTTACGCCCTGACCGATCGGAGCGAGGCACAGCAGAATGCCAATGACGACAACCGCTCCCACGGTCCCCACGATAACCCCCGGGATCGGTGCGGGAAGTGCCGCGACGAGCCCGAAAAATGCAGCCCCGCACACGGCAACAAGGGCCGCCACCACCGTGGCCCTCCGTTCCCCCTCGCGAAGAGAAATCACCGCAAACGCACCGAAAGAGGAAAAGACAGCCGCAGCAATGGCGATCAGCAGGGTCGGGGCTACGATCTCCATCGCCAAGAACCGTAGCATGCGAAATTCACGACACTGATTAATTCCAAGAGCGCCCGTCTCCGACGGGGTGTGCCAGAAGGCCGGGGCTGGATACAGCGTCAGCGCCAGCGTCAGCGCCAGTCAGCAGGTCCAGCGAGTTTGGCCTTCCCTTTTCGCGCCTCTTTGTGCCTTTTTGTGGCCATTTTTTTGAGTTTTACTGAGAGCTGACAGCTTAGCTTCTTGCAAAATTCGGGTCGCCACAATGCGGGGCAGGAGCCCCGCGCTCCCGGACACAGTCCCAGCTGCCCATTTTGCTTCTCTCTTTGTGGCTATTTCTTGGTTCTTTGCTGAGAGCTGAAAGCTGATAGCTCTTACGGTACAGTGCCACCATGGACGTCACCTACCTGGACTTCAACGCGACGACGCCCTGCGACCCGCGGGTGGTCGAGGTGATGCTCCCCTTTTTCAGCGTTGATTTCGCCAATCCGGCCAGCCGGCAGCATGAACCCGGGCGAGCCGCCTTCATGGCCTTGGAAAATTCCCGAAAGGCCGTCGCAAAGTCGATCGGCGCGCGCTCCGCCACCGAGATTATTTTTACTTCGGGGGCCACCGAGTCCAATAACCTCGCCCTGATGGGGACCGCGCGGTCGGTGACCACCCGGGGTCGCCATCTGATCACCCAGGCGACCGAGCACCCCGCGGTGCTCGAAGTGTTGACGGGTCTGAAGGCCGAGGGCTGGGATTTGACCATCATCGGCGTCGACCGGGAGGGTCGTGTCGATCCTGAAGCCGTCGCTGGAGCCTGCAAGCCGGACACCGCCCTGATCAGCGTCATGCTGGCCAACAATGAGACCGGCGTCATACAGCCCATCGCCGAAATCGCCGAGGCCGCACACTCTCGCGGCGTCCTTGTCCACTGCGACGCGGCACAGGGGCCTGGAAAAATTCCGGTCGATGTCGGGAAACTGGGAGTCGACCTGCTCTCGCTGTCGGGCCACAAGTGCTACGGCCCCAAGGGCAGCGGCGCCCTCTACGTCCGGAGGAAGACGCCGCCCCTGAAGCTCCAGGCCCTCGTTCACGGAGGCGGCCACGAACAGGACCTGCGGTCGGGCACAGTCAATCTCCCGGGGGCGGTCGGTCTTGCCGCCGCACTGCAATTGGCCACTGATTCCCTGAATCGCATGACGACCAATGTCGGCACCCTTCGCGACGCTTTCGAACAGAGCCTTGTGGACTCGGTCCCCAATGTCGTCATCAACGGCGCCGGGGCGCCCCGCCTGCCCAATACTTCCAACGTCGCCTTCCCCGGCATCGACGGCGAGGCCCTGATGGCCTCACTGCCAGACCTGGCGGTCAGCTCGGGTTCGGCCTGCGCCTCGGTTCACCCTGAACCCTCGAAGGTCCTCCTGGCGATGGGTCTTCCCAAGGCCCTGGCCGCCGGCGCCCTGAGGATAAGCCTGGGCAGGACAAGCACTGCCGAAGAGGTCCAGCACGCCTCCCTGAGGATTGCCGAGGAAGTTCAGCGCCTCCGGAGGTAACCCCGAACCCACATCCGGCGTACTGTTATCCCGGAGGCACCGTGCGCACCATCTTGTTTTCAGTGATCATCGCCCTGGCAGTTTTCGCCCAGGCTGAAGAGGCCCCGAAGAGCCCCCCGACCGTCGCAGTCATCGACGGTGAGCCCATCTACAAGGTGCTCGAACCCGGCGCCATCCCGGCCATCGAGAACCCGACCTTCGTGACGGGAGAGGCGGCCGACGGACAAATGAAACCGGGAGAGCCGGTGATGGGGGTCGTCATCAAGGGCGAAGCTCACGCCTACAGCCTGTGGCAACTCGACGCCCATGAAATCGTCAAACAGATGCCCGGCAAGGCGCTGGTTTGGGGCGTCGCCCAGGGACCGCATGCAGCTGCTCTGACGAATGAAACGGTCGGGGCCTCGAAGGTGGCCTCCTTCTCCCTGGGAGAGGTGCCGGCGATTGCACTGCAAGGTGCCGACGGCGGCGTCAGGGCCTTCGTCGCTCGAGCCGGCGGCCACACCCTCAACCTGATCTTCACAGAGGACGGGGTCCTCAAGGACGCGGCAACGTCGTCAGTTTGGGACCCGACAACCGGGATCGCCCTCGAAGGAAAGCTGGCCGGCACACAGCTCGAAGAACTCCCGGTCACCAGGGTCTACTGGTTCGCCTGGAGTTCGTTCTACCCGAACACCCTGGTCGTCGACTGACACGGTGAATCCGGGTCAGTAATCAATCCCCGCCGGCACTACATTGGCCGGATCGAAGGCGTGGCAGGGTGTCACAGCAAAGACCATGTTGCACTCAGGGCACTTGCCCTCGAAGCACACCATTTCAAAATCTCCGGAACAATTGGAACAGTTAATCATCATCGGCATGGGCATCGGCTGGATGTTGAAACCCATCATCCGCACCTTTTCCACCACCTGCGCTCCCGAAGCAAACGATCCTGAACATCCGTCATGCATGATTAATTTCTCCCTGTGTTTCCTTTGCGTTCTTTGCGTCTTTGCGAGAGAATTGTGTTCTATTCACCCTTCACTCAAGCCTCTCGCCCCGCCTCAGGCGGTTTCTTAAATCGGTCATTCTCCGGTCCATTACCGCCAACTCTTTGAGGATCACCCGCTCGGCTTCGGTCGTCTCGATCACCGCCTCGATACCACCTTTGGCGATGATCAGCCGGCGCCCGCCCATCAGGGCCAAAACCGGGTCATGGGTCGCCATCAGGACGATCTTCTCCTCGGACAACAACAGTTCGAGAGCCTTCTGGCGATCGATGCCGGCGTTCTCGATCTCGTCGATCAAGACAATCGGCGACCGGCTCAAGATCGCCGTGTCGGCGATCATCAGGGCCCGTGACTGGCCGCCCGAGAGGCTGGTAATCGGGGTGGTCGGAGCAAAGGACTCCCCAGCCAAATCGTTGGCCTGGTCGATGATGCGAACGACCACATCCCTGACGTTGTCGGCCAGCCGGCTCTCGGCGTGCATTTCCAGGAACTCCTCGACCGCCAGATCCATGACGAAGTTCATGTTTTGCGAGAGCTGGGCGACCAGCTTGTGGGTCGGCGAAAAGCGCCATTTGCGGTCGGGGACCTGATCGTTGAGTAGGACCGTTCGCCCGGTCGGGGTGTCCCCCTGGGCGACCCACTCGATATCGGCCAGCAGTCGGCTCTTGCCCGACCCGGTCGGACCGACGATGCAAATGGTCTCTCCCGAGTTGATTGTGATGTTGGCGAAGTTCTCCGGAGACCCGTCCTTATGGGTCCCCGGCAGCAGGCTTAGCGACCGGACGGTATCCAGATCGTCCGCCAGGAAGAGCAGCATCTGCTGAACGTGTTCGCTGAGTCCTTCCAGGAGCTCGTCGGCGGTCGTCACCGCATCCTCGCCGGCCGCAGTGACAAAGTCCGAGAACACATCGACGACAGTGGCGGACTCGCGGCCCGTGGTATCGACGTGATGGCCGTCGAAATAGACCGCGGCGAAGGGATAGGTCTCCAGCAGAGCGCCAACGGTTTGACTCTTGATTTCGTT
>JAUWTC010000436.1 GCA_030609785.1 Holophagae bacterium | reverse complement strand
CCCCTCTTCAGCTTTTGGCTCGGAGATCTCCACCCCCATCTTTTGTCCCTGCCGTTGGCGGTGGCTGCAATTGCTGTTGCGGCCTACGCCGGCTCGAAGGCTCTTGCCTGGCGGCCGGTCGCGATCGCTGCCGGCCTGTTCGGCTTGACCTGGGCGGCCAATCCGTGGGCCATGCCGCCGACTCTGGTGGCGGTGGCCCTGATGCTGATCTGCGGAGACGGCGTGTGGCGGTGGCCCTGGAAGGATGGTTGGCCCCGCTGGGCGGCGGTCGCCTTGGTCGGTGTCGGCGGTTGGGTGGCTGTGGCGCCCTTTCATCTGACATTCGATCCGCCCCCGCATGCAGTCAAGCCTGTCTTCGCCTGGACCGAACCCCTGGCCCTTCTGGCCTACGCAGGAGTACTCCTGGTTCCCGCGTTCTTCGTCGTTGTGCGGGTCGCACGGGGTTGGGGCAAGGGAGAGGCATTTCGCACGACTGGAATCTTGGTGGGTGGGGCTGCCCTGACCCTGATAGTCGGTGTTGCGACCGGCCGACCGACGACGGTATTGCTCAGTGTCGGTCTTTCGGTTCTGGTGGCCGCGGTCCTCGAGCCGGGTCGTGATGACAATCGGCCGGCCTTGGCCCTGGCCGCGCTTGGGTTGTTTCTGTTCCTGGTGCCGGAGTTGGTCTACCTCGAGGACGGCTACGGAGACAAGCTTCACCGAATGAACACGATATTCAAGGCCTACTTTCAAGGGTGGATGCTGCTCGCAGCAACGCTGCCGGTTCTGGTTCGCCTGGGAGGAGGCAACGATCGGGGGCGACGTCTGTTGTTGGCCGCAGTGACGGTCGCGGCCCTGCCTCACTTGATGGGGGCGGCCGTGTCGTCCTTTATGGCGGGCGAACACGGTCTCGACGGCCTGGATTGGATGGCTCCGGAGGATCGGGCCATCGTGGAGGTGCTTCGGAAGCAGCCACCGGGGACGACTATGGTCGAGGCCGTTGGGGGCGCCTACTCCCGGTATGCCCGCCTGGCTTCGGCCTCTGGTGTGCCGACATTCCTTGGTTGGCCGAATCACGAGATGGTCTGGCGGGGTCCTGACATCCTCCCGGAAACCCGGCATCGTCAGGAAATCGTCCGGTCGATCTACACTGTTGGAGATCGTGAGACGATCAGACGACTGGTGAAAGAGGCGGGTGTTGACTGTGTTGCTATCGGGATGATCGAAAAGCGAGATTTCGAAGTCGAGGCCCTGGAGGCTCTTCGATCGGCCGGAGATAGTGTGATCCCGTGTGGGGAGGGTGGCGCGCTGGTGGTTTTCGAGGGTGGTCGTCGGTGAAACGTTCGGCATTTTTCAGCCTCCGGTCATGGCCCTGGTGGGTGTTGGCGGCGTTGACCGTCGTCCTCCATCTGTGGCAGTTGGACGCCAGGAGCTATCATCACGACGAGTCTATTCACGCCAAGCTGTCGTGGGACCTGGCCGAGGCTGGGTCTTACCGGTACGATCCGACCTATCACGGACCGCTGCTCTACATGGTGGTTGCATCGACCTACAAGGTCCTTGGTGACGGGGACTTCACTGCCCGGTTGCCGATAGCCCTGGCTGGAATCGCTCTGCTGGGTGTCGCATGGTCCCTTCGCCGCCCCTTCGGTACTCGGGCGGCCTGGTGGATCGGGTTGCTGTTCACACTGTCGCCAACGCTCCTGTATTTCGGCCGATTTCTGCGAATGGACATCTTGGAAATGGCGACTGCCTCTGCGGCATTCGCCGCGTTTTACGCGGTAATTCGAGGAAAGACCAGTGCCTGGACATGGGTGGGCATTTGGACCGGACTGGCGTTCGCCACCAAAGAGAACGCCTATGTCACGGGCGTAGTGGCGGCCGGGGCGGGACTGGTCGTGGCCTTGGACCACGGGATAACGAGATCGTTCCCTTTGGTCGTTGCCTGGGTTCGGGACCGGTGGATGGGATTCGTACTGTCGGTGGGGATCTTCGTCCTGGTGAGCGTCCCGCTCTACACCGTCGGCCTGACGCGGCCCGAGGACTGGCTCTTCCCGGTCAAGGCGATCACCCATTGGTGGCAACAGCACTCGATCGAGAGGGTTCCGGGGCCATGGTGGTTCTACTTGCCCCGGTTGCTGCAGTACGAATTCCTGGTCCTGGGCGCCGCGCTGACGTGGGTCGTGCGCCGGTGGCGCAAGCTCCACCCGATCGAGATTTTTCTCTTCGCTTTTGGTGTGCTCTCGGTGGCCATGTATGCCTACCTCGGCGAAAAGGTCCCCTGGCTGGTGGTTCACCAGGTGTGGGCTTTCATACCGCTGGCGGGCGCGCAGTTGGCCAGGACCTTCGGTCCCCAGGGGCGCTGGTGGAGCCGTTTTCTCGCTGCCGCCGCGTTGACGGCGACGGTCATCGTCAGCCTGACCGCGAACTTCGTGCTTGATGAATTCAGTCCCAACGACCCCAGGGTCGAGAGCTTTCACTTCGTCCAGACCACTCCGGAATTCACCGCCGCAGCCAAAGAGGCGGTCAGTCTGGGCCGGTCGGACGATGGGCCGGTGATCGGCGCAAGTGGGGCGGCGACATGGCCGTTGAACTGGTATTGGCGCCACATCCCGGTCAAGTGGGGCCATCCGAATGCGGACGACCGGTTGCAGATGGTCTTCTGTGACATTGAAGCGCAGGCCGAAGTGCAGGAACGGCTCGGACCGGAGTATGTTGGCGAGGTCGTGCCCCTGAGATCGTGGTTCTTGATGTACGTTGGGGAACCATCGCTGGGTGACTGGGCACGGTATTTCCTGACGAGAGAGCCCTGGGGTGGGGTCGGCAGCACTGAGGTCGT
>JAUWTC010000084.1 GCA_030609785.1 Holophagae bacterium | reverse complement strand
TGATAGAGGACCTTCCCCGAGTTCTTACGCCGGGCGGTCTGTGCCTGCTTGAGTTGGCTGAGGACCAGGCCGACGCCGTCGAAGAGCTGGCGGTGAAGCAGGGGTTGCACCCAGCGGGGCGGCGCCGTGACATCGGAGGGTGCGACCGGGTGGTGATGCTCCGAAATTGAACCGCAAAAGACGAGAACAAATTTGAACCACGAAGACACGAAGAACACAAAGAAAGAAATGAAAATATATACCCTTAGTGTCCTTCGTGTCTTTGTGGTTCAACAGTCCTTGTTCCCTAGCCTCTCTTTATGAGGCTTTTCGCAGAACGGCGAAGCTGAAAGTTCCCCGTGGTTGACAGTCTGAGCGCCGGGTTTCACAATGCTCGCTTCACTGGAGGTCGTCATGACTGAGACGAACACACAAGATACGGAATCGACACAGCGAAAACCTGTCGCTGTGATCGGATTCGGCGGAAACTCCCTGTTGAGGCCGCAGGACCACGGCACGCAGGAGGAACAATTCACCCTTACGTGGAAGGCCACCCGGTGGCTGGTGGAGATCCTCCACCGAGGTTACGAACTGGCGATCGTACACGGCAATGGTCCCCAGGTTGGCAACATCATGATCCAGGTCGAGGAGGCGATCACCAAGATCCCGCCGCAGAGCCTGGATGTCGCCGTGGCCCAGACCCAGGGGTCGATGGGTTTCATGCTGTCCAACCAGCTGAGGAACCGGTTGCACGAAGAGCAACTGGACAAACCGATCGCCTGCATGGTAACCGAGGTCGTCGTCGATCGAGACGATCCGGCTTTTGAGAATCCGACCAAACCGGTCGGGCCCTTTTTCACGGCGTACCGCGCCAACGTCTTGATGCAGGAGCACGGCTGGCAGATGGTCGAGGACGCCGGCAGGGGCTGGCGCAAGGTCGTGCCGTCGCCCAGGCCTCGCCGCATCCTTGACGCCGCTCTCATGCGTCGACTCGTCGACAGCGGCGCCTTGTTGATCGCCGGTGGCGGGGGCGGTATTCCGGTCTATCAGGATGTCGGCGGCTACTTCCGCGGCGTCGAGGCCGTGATCGACAAGGACTACGTCGCTTCGATCCTGGCCCGGGAGTTGGACGCTGATCTCTACATTGTATTGACCCAGGTTCCGATGGTTGCCGAAAACTTCGGGCGTCCCAATCAACGTTGGATCAGGACCCTTCCGTCGGCCAAGGCGTGGGAGATGATGGAGCAGAATCAGTTCCCACCGGGCTCGATGGGTCCGAAAATCCGGTCTGCTCTTGAATTCGTCGAGGCGACGGGCAAGGAAGTGCTGATCACCGACGAGGAGAGCCTCAAGAAGGCCCTCTCGCGGGAGGCGGGCACTTTCCTGGTGCCCGAGGGTGAGGTCGAGTACGTCGAGTAGGGGCGGGTCCCCGTGCCCGCCCGTGTCAGAAAACAAGGGTCGAAGGGTCAAAGAGTTCAAGAGTGCAAGGGTCGAAGGGTCAAAGGGTCAAAGGGGTCGGAAGTAACTGGGTTCAAGAATAGAAGAGTTTAAGAGTTGAAGAGTTTCTGAATGCAAAGGCCGGAGGGCGTTCGAGGTTTCCGGGGAGCCGACCGCCTTTGGTTTTTTCTCACTCTTGCACTTTTGAACTCTTTCACTCTTGTACTTTCCCTCTCAGCCAGGCTCCTAGACCGGCTATCCTAGGTTCATGGGTGCGCTGATGCTGTGGATCTACCGGATCTTGATGACGGTCTCGGTGCCGATCGCGATAGGGTTTCTTGCTCTGAGGGACCGGCTGATTGGAAAACAGAGACCTCCATGGTCCGAGCGATTCGCACGTCGCGTATCCGATATCGAGGCGGGTGGTCTGTGGATTCACGCCGTGTCGGTCGGAGAGGTCGAGGTGGCCCGCCGGCTGATCGACGAACTCAATCAGGATGTCGTGACGGGACCGATCGTGCTGACCTCGACGACGGCGACCGGGTTGGCCTTGGCCCGCAAGAACCTGGATGACTGCGCGACAATCCTGCCGACGCCTGTCGATCTGCCCGGCCCGGTCGGGCGGATATTCGATGCCATCAGGCCCCGGGCCCTCGTTCTGGTCGAGACTGAACTCTGGCCAGAGATGCTCCATCAGGCGGGACGCCGAGGCATCCCGGTCGTTGTCATCAACGCTCGACTTTCCGATGCGTCCTTCAGGCGCTATCGGCGGGTCAAACGTGCCCTCCGGCCGCTCTTGAAGCCGCTCTCCCTGGTCTTGACCCGAGATGCGACCGACGCCGATCGATTCAAGGAACTCGGGATCGAGGACGACCGCGTCAGCGTCGGTGGCAACGTCAAGTACGACCTCGAGCCCGACCACCGCCCTTTGGACTGGGACGATGAGATCGGATCGTTTGCGGACGGTCGCCCGGTGATCGTCGCGGGTTCAACGTTGGAGGGTGAGGAGCAGATGGTCCTCGATGCCGTCGAAACCTTGGCGGGGTCCGACGGGCGGAGGCCCCTGGTAATCCTGGCGCCACGCCACCCTGAACGCTTCGAGGCGGTCGCTCATCTGGTGTCGGGGCGCGGTCTGAGCCTGGTACGGCGCAGCCGTCTGCCTGATGGCGTCATAACGGGCGCCGACGTTTTTTTGCTGGATACAATTGGTGAGCTGGCTCGGGCTTTTCGGCACGGAGCCGTTGCCTTCATCGGAGGCTCGCTCGTCCCCAGTGGAGGCCACAACCCGCTGGAACCGGCGGCGTGGGGAGTGCCGGTTCTCAGCGGTCCCTGGGTGGCGAACTTCGAGGAGGTATACCGTGAAATGGTGGCGGCGACCGCGGTTCGTCTGGTTGCCGACTCCCGGGAACTTGGCGCCGCGTTGGACCAGTGGCTCTCGGCGCCCGAAATGGCCCGGCACGCCGGCGAGGCGGGTCGACACGTCGTCGAGGCAAACCGGGGGGCTACGGCCAGGATTGCCGCCGAGATTGTCCGTCGTCTCGAAGGGACCGAAACGCGATGAGGTGGTCACACCTGCTGACGCCGCTGAGTCCGGTGTATGGAGCGGTCGTGCGCATGCGGGCGGCAGCTTTCCGGCGCGGGCTGCTGAGGAGTGAGCGCTGCGGTATTCCGGTGGTGTCGGTCGGGAATGTGACCTTCGGCGGAACCGGGAAGACACCGATCGTCATCGCCCTGGTGAAAGATCTGATTGATCGCGGCCGCCGACCGGCGGTCCTGACCCGGGGCTACGGCCGGAGGGGCTCCGAGCCTCTGGTGTTAACGGGGCCCGAAATCCAGGTATCCGCGAGCAAAGCCGGGGATGAACCGCTGGAGTTGGCCCAGCGGCTGCCGGGTGTGCCGATTGTCGTCGATACCGATCGCATTCGTGGGGGCCGGCAGGCGGCCGAACTCGGCGCCGACATCGTGATCCTCGACGATGGTTTTCAGCATCTGCGGCTGAGGCGTGAACTTGACCTGGTTCTGTTGGACGCGGGAGACCCCTGGGGCGGGGATCGCCTGCCGCCTCGCGGCCGCCTTCGGGAACCGGTGGAGGCGATCGGCCGAGCCTCGGCCGTCATCATCACAAAGGTGGACCCGGGAGCTGATCAACCGCCTGATGATATTGTCCGAAGGGTTGATCGTATTCGCCCCGGCATGCCGATCTTCGCGGCTCGCATGGTTCCGCAGCGGGTTCGGACCGGAGAGGACTGGACCGACCCGACGGTGTTGCGGGGTCGGAATGTGTTCGCCGTTGCCGGGCTTGGCCGACCTCAAGGGTTTCGGACGCTGTTGGAGTCCGCCGGAGCCGAGGTCGTCGGGCACCGGTGGTTTGCAGACCACCATGGCTACAGTGCTCGGGATCGTGAATGGATTGTCCGTGAGGCTCGGCAACACGGCGCGGTGGTTGTCACCACCGTCAAAGACGCAGTCAAGCTGGACCCATTCGAGGGGCTGTGGGTTGTCGAGACGGCGATGCAACCGCTCGTGGGCCGGTGGGACCGTCTGTGGTCTTTGGTGCCGGGGGTTGTGTGATGGGTGTTTCGCCGCGGTCTGAGTTTCGGAATCACTTCGAGCTTGCGGCCTATCGAGCAGCTCGAGCGACGGTTGGGCGAGGCGGTCCCGGTGTGATCGATCCGATTGGAGCGATCCTGGGCGGCCTCTTCCACCGGCTGTCCCGACATCGCCGGGAGATCATCCTGTTCAACATTGGTCTCGCGTATCCGGATCTGACCGCTGAGGAGCGGGAACGCATGGCCCTTCGTGTCGCCCATCACTTTGGGAGATCCTTGTTCGGAACGCTCCGCCTCCAGCGGATGACGCCGGAGAAGTTGGTGCGACTGGTCACCGTCGAGGGACGAGAGCACCTGGACGCGGCGGTGCAGAGCGGCCGAGGGTCCTTTTTTCTTTCGGCTCACCTCGGCGCATGGGAGGTGGCCGCTCTTTTCGGGGGTCTCAATCTGCCGGACGGGGTCGGTTTCGTCCACCGGCCGCTGGACAATCCTCTGCTCGAAGCCGAACTGGATGCTTTCCGTCTGCAATTCGGAAATCGTGCACTTGGCAAATCGGCAGCCCTGCGATCGATGCTGGGGGAAATCAAGGCCGGCCGATCGGTCGGGATCCTGATCGACCAGAAAACCCGCCTTCGGGACGGCGGTGTCAACGTACCCTTCTTCGGGCGCCCGGCCAGGACTCACACGATCCTGGCGCGTGTGGTGCTGAAGACCCAGACGCCGGTCATTCCGACCTTCGCCTACGCGGATCCAGGCGGCCGGTACACGGTTTCTTTTGGGCCGCCGGTGCCGGTGGAGCCCGACGACGACGTCATCAGCCTGACGGCGCGTTATATGGCGGTGACCGAGGCGGCGATCCGGCGGCGGCCCGAGCAGTGGCTCTGGTATCACGATCGGTGGCGTGAGCTGCGGTTAGGGTCCGCGAAAGAATAACTCCGCATTTTCGCATCCCACCTGCACCGCATCTTTGGCTCGTCCTCAATCGCGAAATCCTCAATGTAGCTCGGGCTACACCTACGGTTTCGCTCAATCGGCCGAGCCAAATCTACGACACAGGTGGGCGCGAATTCCACGGACCTTTTCTTTCGCGAACCCCGAGGCCCGAAATCAACCCGCTGAGATTTTTTTCATCAGGTTTTGGCCCAATATTGCCGAAGCGCTGAGTACGCCGCCGAGAAGGGCGCCGGCAATGCCTGCTGTGCAGGCGTCCTGCCCGGTCAGCCAGAGGCCTTTGATCGGTGTTTTGGGCTTGAGGGCGCGTTGGCGGAACCGTGCCGGGCCGTGGTTCAGACCGTAGACCTCGCCTTTTTCATAGTTGCAAAACCAGCGTGTTGTCAGAGGAGTGGAGAGGTCGTGGAAGGCCACTTTGCCCTCGACCTGTGGGACGCGTTGATAGAGCGTCTGGAGCAGCCGGTCACTCAGGTCCCTCTTCATTTCGCTGTAGGCCTCGTCGCGACGGCCCGCCGGCTGATCCTGCCATCGTGAAAAGCGATCGTAGGGAGCGAAGGTCGTCACCTCGATGGTTGCTCGGCCGGGATGGCGTCGTTCGAAATCCGGGTCCTTGGCCGAAGGGAAAGAGATGAAGACCAGCGGAAGGGGCGCGGTGGGATCGGCCTCGAATTGACGAAGACTCGCATCGTGGTCCGGGCCGGGGTAGACCCAGATATTGGCCATCGGAAGCTCGAGTTCTTCGGCGGTCTTCTCGAGGCCGATGTACAGGCAACAGTGACCGACCGAGGTTCCGGCGGCCTGAGCCGCTGCGAGGAGTTCTCGGGTGCCGGCTGTGCCTTCGGGCAGCAATTGCCCGACGGTGTTGGGAATACCGACGTCGCTGATGACCAGGGGGCAGAGAATGTCACTCCCGTCAGCCATTCGTACGCCGGTGGCACGGTCGTTGTTGATGAGGATTTCGTTGACCTCCGCACCGACAACGATCCGGCCCCCGGCGGCTTCGATCGTCGGCGCGATGGCTGCTGCGATCGTTGCCGAACCACCGACGGGATAGGCTGCACCTTCAAGGTAATGGGCGAAGACCATAGCGTGCATTGCAAAACTGGCTTCGGACGGCGGCATGCCGTGGTCGCCGTATTGGGCCGAGAGAACGGCCTTGAGCATTGCATCATCGGTCAGTGTGTCGAGGACGTCACCGAGGAATCGATCGGAGTGTTGGAGAAATCCTCGTCGCATAAACCAGCCGAAAACAAAGGCGATCGGCGCCGGTACAGCTTTTTCGCCAAAGAAGCCCATCGATGATTTTCGGGCTTCCCCAACCATTTCCAGGAAACGATCGATGGCGGGTCCTTCGGTCGGAAAATCGGCCAACATGCGCTCCCGCCACTGTTCACGACCGGCGCGGTATTCGAATTCTCGGGAGCCGACGACGATACGATCGACAATGTCTCCCGTCGGTTGCCACTCGAGACGGTTCTGGGTCACCCGGTCGAAGATCCGACGGAGGAGCCCGTTCTTCTCGTGCATACCACCGACGTAGTGCAGCCCGGTATCCCATTCCCAGCCTTTGCGGCTGAAGGTGTGTGTGAACCCACCCGCCACCGTGTGGCGCTCGAGGACAAGCACGGATTTGTCTCCCTCTGAGGCCAAAAGGGCAGCGACCCCGAGACCTCCGATGCCTGAGCCGATGACCACGACGTCGTAGTTCTCGGTATGCTCGAAATTTCGATAGCTTTCTCCGACAGCGCCCATGATGATGGCCTCCGCTAGATTTCCGTCGAATCCCAACCCATTTGAGCATAGAATGGGGTATGGCCTCCGGAAAAAGTGGAAACGACGGCGAGAATTTCGATACCTCACCGACGCTGGGGGGTGCGGGAGGGCCTTCTGAAACCGGCTCGAGGCTGGGCCCCGGCGCCGTCTTTGGCCGGTACACGATTCTCCAGCGCCTGGGGGCGGGCGGCATGGGCGTCGTCTACGCGGCCTACGACCCCGATCTCGACCGGAAGGTGGCGCTCAAGCTGCTGCAGCCGTCATTGCGAGGTGGGCTGTCTCAGCGGCGGCTCTTGCGTGAAGCCCAGGCGATGGCTCGATTGGCGCACCCCAATGTCGTGACGGTTCATGAGGTCGGTCAGGTGGAGGGAAGGACCTTTATCTCGATGGAGTTCGTCGAGGGGCAGAGCCTTGACCGGTGGTTGGCCGAGGACGACCGGTCCCCCGACGACGTCCTCCGTGTGTTTCTGGCGGCCGGGAAGGGATTGGCGGCGGCCCACCGTGCCGGGCTGATCCACCGTGACTTCAAGCCGGCAAATGTCCTGTTGGGTGTGGATGGGCGGGTCCGAGTCGCGGATTTTGGATTGGCACGCGGCGCCGAGGATGGTTCATGGGCCGATGAGTTCTTTGAGGGTGCCGAGACCTTGAAGGGGCAGGCGCTCGACACGGCGAAGAGCCCCAGCGGCCATTCGCCGTTGGCTGGGTCCTTGACCGTGCCCGGGACGATCGTCGGCACGCCGCGTTACATGGCGCCCGAGCAACTGTTGGAGCGAGAGGCCGATGCCGCCTCCGATCAGTTTTCCTTTTGCGTAGCCCTGTTCGAAGCCCTGGTTGGCGAACCGGCATTCGGCACCGGCGACATGATGCAGCTGGCTCGCCGAGCTCTGGCCGGTGACATTGCGCCCATCCCTTCAGGTTCCGGGGTTCCCGGCCGGGCCAAAAGGGCCCTCATTCGTGGCCTCAGTGCCGATCCCGGCCAGCGGTTTGGGTCGATGGAAACTCTGTTGAGCGAACTGGGCCACGATCCCGCCGTCTTCCGGCGACGTTGGCTTGTGGCCGGCCTGGCCGTGCTGCTGTTTTTGGCCGGTGTGTCTCTCGTCGCCCAGTTTGTTGTCGCTCGGCGAAATCTCTGCTCCGGTGGGGCGGATCGAGTCGCAGCCGTATGGAATGACGACCGCTCGGCGGCGGTAGGCCGGGCCTTCGAGGCCACCGGTATCCCCTTCGCCTCTGAGTCTGCCGTCAGGCTCTCGAAGGTGGTGACCCAACGGGGAGAAAGATGGATCGCCGCCTACACCGACGTCTGTGAAGCGACACGGGTGCGGGGAGAGGCTTCCGAGGAGCTGTTGGATCGGCAGATGGCCTGCCTCGACCAGAGGCTCCTGGAGATGGATCGTTTGCTTGATCTGTTCGAGAGTGCGGACGAGGCCATCGTCGAAGGGTTCGTCGACGCCGTTCAAAATCTGCCCGGGTCGGCTCTCTGTACCCACGGGGCCGAAATTTTGAAGCTCGAGCCCCTGCCATCGGACCCGGAGACGGTTGCAGCGATCGAGGCTGTCAGGGCTGATCTGGCCGAGGTCGAGGCCCTCAAGGTGACCGGGCGATTTGAGGAGGCTCTGGCTCAGGTTGGGGGGGCCACGGAGGCGGCCGAGGCAATCGGCTATGCCCCTGTCATCGGTCAGGCCTTGCAGCTGAAGGGACACATCGAAATC
>JAUWTC010000415.1 GCA_030609785.1 Holophagae bacterium | reverse complement strand
GTGGGGATTACGCCCGGCCATCAGCGTCGCTCGCGACGGCGAGCACAAGGCCGTGGTGTGGAAGTTGTTGTAGCGCAGACCGTTTGCGGCCAGGCGGTCGATCGTGGGCGTCTCGATCAGAGCTCCGAAGCTGCCGACCTGGGCAAAGCCCACGTCATCGAGCAGGAAGATGATGACGTTGGGCGCCCCCTCGGGCGGAACTTCCGGTTCCGGCCACCACTCCTCGCTGTCCGCATAGCTCTTCGCGATCTTGCCCTTGAACTCCACAGCCGCCTCTTGCTGGACGGGAGCACAGCCCGATACCGCCACCACAGTGATTACCAAACTGATGATCCATCGAAATCTCATCTGGTCCTCCTTGACAGCTCTGTCTGCCACTTTTTCTCAAAAAGAGATGATACCAGAGGCCGTTGATCTGCCGGCTATTTTCTCTGGCTCTTCCAGTATTTGGTACCCTTGGTTGATGAACTGGAGGTATCTGATGAAACAAGCCGGAATCGTTGTATTGAGCGGACTGTTCGTGATCGCTGCCGTCACCCTGGCACCATCGCCGGCTGAGGCTCAGAAAGCCGGACAATCGGCCAAGATCAGCGTTGGGGTTGTCACGCAAACCGAGAGAGTCAACATGCAATCGGACGCGGCCAAGAGCGCTTTGGTCGGCGGAGTCATCGGCTATCACACCACCTCATCAAAGAAATCCAGCTCGAGGAAATGGCGAAATGCTGCCATCGGCGCCGCCGCCCTGGGCGCGACCCGTCGCGCGGGCGAGGGCAATCTGACCGGGACGCTGTACACCGTTCAGCTGTTCGACGGCTCAACCATGAAGATCGTCTCGGACCAGACCGAGATCAAGAAGGGCGATTGCGTCACGGTAGAAGAGGTCAAGGGCAACGCCAACGTCAGGCGAGTCGATCCGGTGATGTGTGAACCCGAGTCGAAAGAGGTCGTCCAGGACCTGGGTCCCGAACTTCAAGAAGAGGCCGACGAGTGCTACGACGCCAAGCAGGAATTACTCAACGCGGAAGACGACGCCGCGGTGGAGCGCGCCGCCCGCAAAGTGAAAATCCTCTGCAACAACTGAGGCTTCCCTGATGAAACGACCCAACCTCACGACCGACGAATACATCGAAGGCATTCGGGGGCACGACAGGGCGATCCTCGGACGTGCGATCACGCTGGTCGAGTCCAACAACGCCGAGCACCGCAGGCAGGCTCAGGAACTGCTGCGGATCCTTCTGCCCGACACCGGCGGCGCGCATCGGATCGGGATCTCAGGCGTTCCCGGCGCCGGTAAGAGCACCTTCATCGAGGCTTTCGGGGGCCGTCTGGTCGAGCAGGGCCACCGGGTGGCCGTGCTTGCGGTCGACCCGTCATCCACCCGCACCAAGGGCTCGATCCTTGGCGACAAGACACGGATGGAGCAACTGTCCGCCATGGACGAGGCCTTCATTCGGCCCTCCCCCACCGGCGGTTCGTTAGGCGGGGTAGGCCGCAAGACCCGCGAGACGATGATGGTCTGCGAGGCCGCGGGCTTCGACGTTATCCTGGTGGAGACAGTCGGAGTCGGCCAATCCGAGACCCTGGTCGCTGACATGGTCGATATCTTCCTGGTCCTGGTCTTGGCCGGCGCCGGAGATGAACTCCAGGGCATCAAGAGGGGCATTCTCGAACTGGCCGACATCGTCGCTGTCAACAAGGCCGACGGTGACAACATCAACGCCACCCAGATCGCACGTGCGGAATACGAAAGAGCATTCCAGCTCTTCCGGCCGCCGGGTCATGCACCCTGGGATCCGCATGCGGTCGTCTGCTCGGCTCTGACCGGGCTGGGGCTCGATGATCTCTGGGCCCTGATCGAGGACCATCGCCGAATGATCACGACCAACGGCGAGTTAACCGAGAAACGAAGCCGTCAACGCCTGCGTTGGATGTGGTCGATGGTCGACGATGCGGTCATGGAGGGCGTCAGATCCCATCCCGACGTTTCGTCACGGCTCTCCGGCCTTGAAACCGAGGTCTTGGCCGGAACGACCACAGCCACCGCCGCCGCCGAGGCAATCCTCCGCGCGTTCGGTATCGATCGGTAACGAGACCGATCAGTCGTCCGGGAAGGTAAACCAAGGCCCTTTAGCCACAAACGTCGGGTCGGAGGTGACATTGTCGTTGACCGATGCTGTGAAGTTCCACCGGGTCCCGGTGTCATAGCTGGACCACGACACCAAAACGGCCGCGTCGTTCGTCTCCAGGCTTCCGAGACCGACGGCGTCGAAGATGTCGTTGATCTGGAAATACCCTTGGACCGTAAAGTCTCCGGTCCCCATTTCCCCCGAAGTCATATCCCAGACTTTGACCGTGATCGTCGTTTCGGTATTCATCACGAACATCGGGACCCCCGCGAGGTTTGTCCGGAATCCGGGGCCGTTCCGCAGGCCGAGCAGAGTCTGGGAACCACCGGTCCAACCGTCGTATATGTCGATGAATGGGATGTTCATCCCAAATGTTCCGGCACCGGAGCGGTTGTAGGTTCGAATCGATATCGCGCCCCTATTGCAGTCGTAATCGTCAAAACCCCGGATGGCCAGCATGCCCTTCTGGGATTCAGTCAGCCCGAAGAGGTTCGGCAACACACGTTCCCATGTCCGGCTCTCGAAGGGCTCGAACACGACATCGACCGATGCGTCAGGGGCGTCAGCCTTGGCCGGCCGGGCGCGGCCTTCCTCAAAATACTCGATGGTCACGAGCATTCTGTAGGGCAGGATATTGGTCACCCGGAGGTCCGAGGCCCACACGCTGCCCAGAGCGCCGGGGAGATCGGCCACGCCACCGGCATAAACCCAGTTCCGACCCTCGTCCTCCTTGGAGCACCAACCGTCGATTGACTGGGTCAGGATCACGGGGTCTTCAGTCCGCTCATCGAGAAATCGGAGGCTGAAATAACGAGTACCAAGATCCTCACTCAACTCGGGGAAGTACATCTTGACCAAAATCGAGTTCCACCCGGGGT
>JAUWTC010000170.1 GCA_030609785.1 Holophagae bacterium | reverse complement strand
GACATGCGGGAGATCGAGGAGGCCCGAGCCGCAGGCAACCAGCGGGCTGACGTTGCCTTCCGCATGTTCTCCTATCGGATCCGAAAGTACATCGGCGCCTACGCAGCAGCCATGGGCGGCGCCGACGCCGTCGTCTTCACCGGCGGGATCGGCGAGAACTCGACCGAAGTCCGACGGCTGGCCCTCGAGAACATGGGCTGGATGGGCCTGGAATTTGACGAGGAACGCAACTTGACGCATGCGGGCGGCGAGGGCTTCATTTCGACTGAAGACTCGAAGGTCAAGGCCCTGGTCGTACCGACCAACGAAGAACGCACGATCGCCCGCGACGTCATCCGGGTTCTCGAGGGCGTCATGCCGACGTTCGAACCCCCGGAGACCGTCTGGTGACAAGCTCTCAGCTGTCAGCTATCAGCCGGCGCTCGCAATAACGGCGGCATGACTGCTACGCATACCGAGAAACCACTGGTCGGCCTGGAGAAATAATTGAACCACAAAGACACAAAGAGCACGAAGTGGCTATATTTAAAATCCTCTCTATGTGGTCTTTGTGTCTTCGTGGTTCGTTTGTGTTCGTCCTCTTAGCCGTCGACTGATTCGTCGGCCTTTTCCTGGCGGGCGATTTCGATGAAGCGGCTCGAGCGGTAGATGTAGTTGAAGCCGGACAGAATAATCAGGACGAAGGACAGGTAGAAGCAACTGTTGGGGACCCATGAGGGCATCATCATCAGATTGGCCAGCAGGACCACGCCGATCGTCACGATATGCATGAAGGTCGTCGCCTTGCCCAGGACCGAGGGCGGAAAACTCCTGATGTCCTCGACCAGATACAGGATCAGCACGACGAGCATGATGAAGAAATCGCGGAAGAGCGCAAGAATCGCCAACCACAAGGGGATGACCACGGACTGCCCCATCGGAATCGTCAATGTGACATAAGCGGTGACCAGCAACAACTTGTCGGCGATCGGATCGAGATAGGCGCCGACGAGCGACTCCATGTCGAAACGACGTGCCATCCAGCCATCCAAGAGGTCGGTCAGCCCGGCGATAATCAGAGTCCACAGGGCCACCATGAAATCGCCCTCGGCCACGGCAATGACAAAGAACGGCACGATGGCCATCCGCATTAAGGTGATGAAGTTCGGCAAGGTCAAGGGGCGCAGACGCTTTTCGACCTCCGCCCTGATCTTGCCCTTGGGCTTGGCGTCCTGGATCATTGGGCCGTCCGGTTTTTCAGCCACAGGAGCCTCAGGCCCTTGAGGGTCAAATCGGCGTCGACGTGCTTGATCAACTCCGAGTGCTCGCCGAAGACTCCGGCGAGACCGCCGGTTGCCACGACCGTGGCATTGCCGAGTTCATCGAGAATCCGCCGTGTCACACCCTCCACAGCACCGAGATAACCATAGAAAAGACCGGATTGAATTGAGTCGACAGTCCCCTTGCCGATCACCCGCTCAGGCGGCGCCATCGCCACCTGAGGCAGTTTGGCGGTCTTCGACGACAACGCGTCCGCCGTCACCCCCGGGCCTGGCGCGATCGCCCCACCAAGGTACTCGCCATCGGCCGAGACAACCTCCCAGGTCAATGCCGTCCCGAAATCAAGGACGATGCACGGCCCCCCGTAGATCTCGTATCCGGCGACGGCATCGCAGAGCCGGTCGGCGCCCAGGTCCTGCGGCGTATCGACCAGCAACGGCATATCCGATCGAATACCGGGTTCGACGAAAAAGGGCTGCCGACCCAGGTATCGCGCCACACCCTCACTCAATCGAGGATCCATCGGCGGAACCACCGACGAAACCGCGACGCCCAGGAGCTCTTCAGGCTGAACACCCTCCCATTCCAGAAGCTGCAGCAACCACATCCCGATCTCGTCGGCCGTCCGCTCGGCATGCGTCGTCAACCGCCAGTCGGTCTTCAGACCCTCGCCCTGAAAAAGCCCGACCACCGTATTTGTGTTGCCCACGTCTAGTGCCAGTAGGTATTCGTTCACGCCAGACCACTCCTATTCGACCGTCCCTCATCTCATTATCCCTGAAAACCGGTCGCATTGTCAGAGACTGAATCATACACGGACCGTCGGGTCGGTGAGACAATGCCCGAATGAAGACCTTGGAATTGTCCGGCCTTTGCGCCCTGGCACTGACTCTCAGCGCCTCTCCCGCCTTCGGCCTTGAACCTGGGCCGGGCAATTCTCAGCAGGTTGAACCCTGGATCATTACCTCGGATGTTGTGGTGACTGAACCTATGGCGGTCGGACACGTGATCGTCGTCGGCGGCGGCTCACTGACCGTTCTTGACCTGCCCGAACCGGGCTTTCAGGTCGAAGGCAACGTCTGGGCGGTCGGCGACGGGCATGTGCGCTTCGAGAACTCGGTGATCCAGTTCTTGAGTACGCACCATGGACAGTATGCGCTGGCGGGAATCGAGCAGGCGCGTATCGAGGTCGTCGGCTGCGATTACCGCGTTCCCTATGGGGTTCAACACGCCCTCGTGATCGCGGGCGAAGGCCGACTGGTTGCGGAAGACACCGATTTCGACCCGGTGCAACTACTGTCGGCCGACACCGCCCGATTGACCGCTCGCCGGCTCAACGGGGACTTCGAGGTCCTCGTCCAGCACGACTCCGATATGAGGTTGGAAGACATCCCCAGGGACCCCGATGCGGGCATCCTGTGGGTCTGGGTCGAGTTTCCCGTCGGATCCGAGGCCGAATATTCCCCTCCCTTGCCGGGATTCATCGACTCCTGGGCCTTCCCTCCCCAAAACTCGGTCGGCATCCTTCAAACAGTGACCGTTGAGCGGTGCGAGACCCTCTTGTGGGCAATGCTGGTGCGCGAGGGGTGTCAACTGACCCTACGCGATATCGACGAGGACAACTGGATCGTTGTGGGGTTTTTCATGCCGTTCTCGACACGGGTGACAGGTCTGCGCAACGATCTCTACTACCAGGACACGACTCTCGACCTGTCGGACCGCCAGATTCGGCTGGTCAACACCTCCATCGACACGTGGAACCTCTATCCGGAGGACGATGCATCAGTCATCGTGAACGACAGCCTGCTGGGTGAGATCCTCAGCTTTGACACCTCTTCGGTACGGATCGAGCGCACCACGATCGACGGTACCGGCGGGTATTTCGGCGCCCGCGGAAACTCCTACATCAGAGCCTTCGACTCCGTTTTCACATGCACGATCGAGGCGACCCAGGACACCACCATCGAACTCCACAACTGTGCCGCAGAACCCTATCCGCTTGACACGACCGGCGCCTTCACCCGATTCGGCGCCTACGAACGGGGGCGCCTTCTGGCCGACATGACAGCCGTGAACACCACCCCGGCGCTCGATGGCGACGGCGTCATCGCGGTGACCTTCTTATCAGACCCGCCCACTTCACCACCGAGTGGACCTCGACCCTTGTACGGAACGGCCGCGATCTTCAGCCTCGAAGACGGACCGACCCTTGAGTCCTGGCGACTCGACGCGATCCCAAGACTGGGCGGAATCCCCGAGTTCATCGCGGAGGGTAGGGAGAACCTGGAGGAGAGCGTTTTCGGGGTGTGGTCAAACGCCGATCCAAACTATGATCACGTGCTGCGCATCATTCTGAGAGACACCCTCGGCAGAACCCTGACGGGCTACCGTCGAATATTCGGAACCGGCCCGCAATCACGTGATGCGGGCCCAGATTCAAGACGACCATGACCGAATTCATCATCGACGGCCCATCCGGCCCCATTGCCGGATCACACCTCGGCGAAGGTCCCTGCCTGACGCTGGTCGCGGGCCTGGGTGCTTCCCGAAATCTCTGGGGCGAGTTGCCGGCCCTGCTGGCGAAGGCCTTCACCGTTGTCACGCTCGACAACCGCGGTATCGGCGGCTCACGCGGGGGCTTACCCTTCACGGCCGAAGGCGCCGTTGAAGATGTCAGGACCGTGCTCGACCACCTGGACTTCAAGACGACGGCCCTGCTGGGCGCCAGCCTCGGCGGATTGATCGCCTTCAGAACGGCTCTCTCATATCCCCGCCGGGTCAGACGTTTGGTCATCGCATCGACGGCGGCACGCATGACGACCCACGGGCGGCGCTCGATCGAACTGCTGAGAGACATGCTCAAACACTTCCCACCCGAGAAATTCGGCCGCAGCCTGATGACCCTGGGCTTCGCCCCACCTTTTCAAAGCCGTCTGCCCGGCTTTGTCGATCAGGCGGCGCAGCTCTACGGCCTCGATCCTCTCGATGTTCCAGGAGGCCTCGCCCAGGCGGAACACATGCTCAAGGGTTGGGACGACCGGGTGGCGCTCAAATCCCTGCAGATTCCTGCCCTGGTCCTCGCAGGGCAACGGGACGCCGTCGTCGCCTGGGAAGACACCGCCGAAATCGCCGAGGCCCTGCCCGATGCAGAGTTCATCAGCGTGCCCGACGCCGGCCATTCGGTCCTCGCGGAAGGCGGGAAGGCCGTTTTCGACCGGGTGGTTTCTTTCCTGAGAACTTGAGCCCCATCACTCTTCGACTCTTTGACCCTTCGACCCTTTGACCCACCCCCCCCTGACCGCCATCTCAACCAGGGCATCGGCGGCGACCTGGGTTCCAGCAGGCGTCCAGTGTGGGTCACCGGCATAACAGGTCGGGAAGACATCGGTCTCTTCGAATGCCGACAGCAGGGAGTGAACACCGAAGGGGGCCTCGCCGGCCTGCTGGTTGAAGAAAAGGAAGGGCTCGAGGACTGACGGCCCCAAATTCCGGTAATCGCCGCGCTCCCAGCTGAAGGGGCTCTCCCGGTCACTGTACTGGAAGTTCCTCGGCTGCACGATCACGTGAAAGTCCGCGTTCAACTCGTCACCGCAGAGACTGTTGATCTCCACCAGGGTTTGCCAGACCGGCATGAGATCCCCGCGCGTCTCGTCCAACGGCCGATTGACCGCAAAGAAACGATCCTTCGGCATCCGAAAGACCGTTCGGTAGAGCCGATCAGGGGCAATTGCCTTCGCTCCACGACCGGCCAACCACAAGGATGCGGGCATCAGGTCGATCATTCGATAAATGCCCTTCTTCTCGATCAGATTCCGGTACATCAGATCGTCCCTGAAATCGCTCATGTCGAAACCGTAGAGCACCAGATCGGGACGGTACCGAGCCCCGACGTCACGCAGGAGCCTGAGAGCCAGCAACGGAGAGGCCGACGGCCAGGCAGCGTTGACAACGTGGATCCGGTTGGTCTCCATGGCCTCCCGAAGGCCTCTTTCAAAAAGCCTCGGGAGGGCGCCCTCACGCCCCACATTGGGGCCGAATACGAATGAATCTCCGAAGAAGAGTACGCTGAAATCCGAGTCGGCGATCTCGTCCGCCTCGAGCCGGCACCGCAGACCGTCGGAGTTGGTCCCGACTCCGGGATCGAGGGGCTGGAGGCGATGGTCAGGATCCCGATACACTGCCAGGGGCTTGGCCAGGACCGTCCTCTGTGCCTGGATCTCGAATACGGCCCAGATTCCGGCGAAAAGGACCAGCATCACCAGGCACCCGACTCTTCGAGGTACTCGCTTCTTCAAAACAGACGGTGACGCCGGTGACATGACGCTACTGTAACCCGGCGGAGCGGGATCCAAGAGCGGCCGAATGAGAAGGCAATTGAACCGCCAAGACACGAAGAGCATGAACCGTTACCTATGACTCGGCTCGATGAGAAGTGGACAGAGTGGACGATCTGGACAAGGTGGACAGTCCACTGAGTCCACAAAGTCCACAATGTCCACCGTTATCCTCCAGCTCCTCGGATTTCCAGTTTCTAGTATCAAGTATCCAGGTATCATTCCCCAATGCAAACTCTCGGCTCACGCGTCCCATCCGGCGGCACATCCGATACCGACGAAATCCTCGACCTGTTCCTGGGATGGGCCGGCGATGCGGGCTTCGATCTCTACCCAGCCCAGGAAGAGGCCCTGCTGGAGTTGATGTCCGGCCGCCACGTCGTTTTGAGCACGCCGACCGGGTCGGGCAAAAGCCAGGTTGCCCTGGGACTGCACTTCAAGGGTCTCTGCGAGGGCCGGACCTCGTTCTATACCTCTCCGATCAAGGCCCTTGCCAGCGAGAAGTTCTTTTCTCTGTGCGAAGTCTTGGGCCCCGAGAATGTCGGCATGAAGACCGGAGACG
>JAUWTC010000328.1 GCA_030609785.1 Holophagae bacterium | reverse complement strand
TCCAGCCCCCGCCTTGCCACCAGGGCGTCGATCGAGGGAGCGGCGCCGCGGAAACGCTCATACAGCACCATCGGGTTTTCACTGTCCCCCGCCGAGAGGATGTTCTCGCGATAGCTCTGGGCCAGCTCACGGTCGAAGACTCCGGCCTCCTTGAAAGCGACGAAACCGTCGGCATCCAGCACCTCGGCCCAGACATAGCTGTAATAACCCGCCGAATACCCTCCGGAGAAGATGTGACCGAAGTAGGGCGTCCGGTAGCGCGATACGATTTCCGGAATGATTCCGATCCGATCCATAGATTCCGTTTCGAACGCCGCCGCATTATGGTCGACCGCCACGCCGAGCGTGTGCCAATCCATGTCGAGGATGCTGGCCGCCAGGTACTCGGTGGTCGCGAAGCCCTGATTGAACTGCTTGGCCTTCTGCAGCTTCTCGATCAACTCCACGGGGATCGGCTCACCGGTCTCGTAGTGACGAGCGTAGGTCGGCAGAACCGCGGGATCTAACGCCCAATTCTCCATCATCTGAGACGGCAGCTCGACAAAGTCCTGGGCGACGTTGGTGCCGGAGAGGCTCGAGTAGGTCACATCCGACAACAGGCCGTGGAGGGCGTGACCGAACTCGTGGAAGAGTGTGGCCGCCTCATCCAAACTGAGGAGGGCCGGTTGCCCCTCACTGGGCTTGGAGAAGTTGCATGTATTGGTGACGATCGGCCGGATGTCCTTCCCATCGACTTTCCACTGCCGGCGGACGTCCTCCATCCAGGCGCCCCCCCGCTTGCTCTCCCGGGCGAAATAGTCGACGTAGAAGACTCCGACATGGGACCCGTCGGCATTCTGAACCTCGAAGGCCACCTGGTCCGGGTGGTAGCCCGGCAGATCGGCGCGTTCGATGAACTCCAACCCCCAGAGCTTGCCGGCAACGTCGAAGGCCGCCTGCCGAACTCTGGAGAGTTCGAGGTAGGGTTTGACCGACGCCTCGTCGAAATCGTACTTGGCCGCGCGCAGTTTCTCGGAGTAGAACCACCAGTCCCACATCTCGACCGTGATGTCGTCACCCAGGCTATCCGCCAGCGACTGGAGTTCGGCCAGCTCCCCGGTGGCCTTGGCCAGGGCCGGCGCCCACAGCTTATTCAACAGCTCGTTGACCCGCTCCGGGGTCTCGGCCATATTCTCCTCGACCTGGTAGGCCGCATGGTTTGCGTAGCCCAATACACTGGCTCGTTCGACACGAAGCGAGGCGATCTTGGACGCCAAGGCGGTGTTGTCGGTCTCATTACCGTGCGAACACAACTGGATGTATGCGGTGTAGAGCTTCTCCCGCAGGTCCCGCCGTTCGGACAACTGCAGGAAGGGCGTCCAACTGGTGCGCTGGAGGTTGAAGGCCCATGCGTTCTCGTGGCCCTGTGCTGTTGCCACGGCCGCGGCCGCATCCCGAACGTACTGAGGCAGACCGGCGAGGTCGGCTTCATCCTCGATCAGGAGGGCGACAGAGTTCATCTCTTTGAGAAGGTTCTCACCAAACTGGGTCGAGAGGGTCGTCAATTCAGCGTTGAGTTCCTTGAGTCGTATCTTGGCCTCGGCGTCGAGGTTGGCGCCGCCTCGGACGAACCGCTTGTAATGCTTGTCCAACAGGCGTGCCTGTTCAGTATTCAGGTCCATCGACTCCCGGGCGTCATACACCGCCTTGACTCGGGCGAAGAGCCCATCGTTCATCAAGATGTCGTCTCGGTGTCCGGCCAGCTTGGGGTTGACCTCCTTGGCCAGGGCCTGGATTCCTTCGGAGGTATCGGCCGCATTGAGGGTGAGGACGATCAGCCGGACGTTGTCGAGAAGGCGACCAGACAGATCCAAAGACTCGAGGGTATTGGCAAACGTCGGTTCGTCCGCCTGGTCCACGATCGCCTGGATCTCGGCGTTGTGGACCACCATCGCCTCTTCAAAGGCCGGTGCGAAATGCGCCTCTTCGATCTGATCGAACGGCGGCGCTCCAAAGGGGAGCGTGCTTTCGACAAGAAGCGGATTGTCCCCACCATCGGTGGAACACGACTGGTCGCAGTTACAACCGGCGACGACGAGGATAGAACAGGCCAACAGAACAAGAGAAGTGTGATGCATGGAGACTCCTTGAATTGGGTCAAAGGCTCCGGCGGGGCGATCCACCACCACCGAGCGGTGGGCATTGTAAACCATGTGGACCTGTGTCGGCGATCACTCTCGGATGACTCTCCGGCCGTCATTGATGTCGAAATGTCCCACTCTCGGGTACACTGACCTCTCATGATGGTGAGAAGCGCAAAGCCCGTCAGGCGATCGGGTCCGTTGGGCCTTCTGTGCCTCTGCCTTTCAGTACTGGCTGGATGCTCGAGCATTACGTCGTCTCTGACCGGCCGGATGTCGGAGAGTCTGGCGTCTTCGATCCTCAACTCAAACGACCCGGAAACCGTTCGGCAGGGCGCGCCCGCCTACCTGCTGATGATCGACGGTTTCATCACCGACGACCCGGAGAATCCCGACGTCCTGATGACCGGGGCTCGACTGTATTCCAGCTATGCGGGCGCCTTCGTCGACGACGAGGCCAGGGCCCGATTGATGTCACTCAAGGCCCGTGACTACGGTTGCTCTGCCCTGTGCCTGAGCAACAAAACGACCTGCGGAATTTGGGAACAACCCTACGATCAGTTCGAACCGGTGATCGAGGCGCTGGACCATAAAGACATCGAGACGACGTATGTCGCCGCGATGGCCTGGGCCACCTGGATCCAGATGAACCGCGACGATTGGGTGGCCGTGGCCGACAAGGCTCGGGTCGAGGCGATGATGCTCCGGGTCGTCGCCCTTGAGGAAGGCTACCAGCGAGGCTCGGCCCATCTCTACCTCGGTGTCCTGGCCACACTGCTCCCGGAGGCCCTCGGCGGAAAACCCGAGGAGGGGCGCCGACATTTCGAGAAATCCATCGAGCTTTCAGGCGGCCGCGACCTGATCGCCAAAGTGCTGCTCGCAAGCGACTACGCCCGTTTGATCTTCGACCGGGAGTTGCATGACCGCCTCTGCCGCGAAGTGCTGGAGGCCGACCCGGAATTTGAAGGACTGACCCTGAGCAACACGCTGGCCCAACGCGAGGCAAAGGCCCTGCTCGACGACTCGGAAGACTATTTCGGAGAGTGATATGACCCGACCGAATATTCACCTTTTTTTCGCAGCCTTTGTGATCGCCTGTGCGGCAGTCGGCCCGGCCGACGCCGCCCAACTGAAGATCGCCACCCTGGCGCCCGACGGTTCTTTTTGGATGACCGAGATGCGCCAAGGCGCCAAAGACATCGAAGAGGCGACCGACGGCCGGGTCAAGCTCCGCATTTACCCGGGCGGCACGATGGGCAACGACCAGGCGGTGTTGCGCAAAATGCGGATCGGCCAGTTGCATGGCGGCATGATGACCGGGCAGTCCCTGGCGGAGGTCACATCTGATCTCCAACTCTACGGCCTCCCCTTTCTCTTCAAATCCTACGACGAGGTCGATGCCGTCCGAGAGCAGATGGATGCGACGCTGGTCCAGAAACTCGAGGCCAAGGGCTATATCTCGTTCGGCCTGCTTGAGGGCGGGTTTGCCTACATCATGTCCAACAAACCTGCTACGAACCTGGCCGAATTCAAGGGCCAAAAGGCGTGGTTGCCCGAGGGCGACATCATTGCAGGCGCGATTTACGACGCCGCCGGGTTGTCCCCGGTTCCGCTGCCGCTCTCCGACGTACTGATCGGCCTTCAAACAGGCCTGATCGACACCGTCGCCGGGCCGCCGGTGGCCGCGGTGGCCCTCCAGTGGTTCACCCGAACCAAGTACCTGACCGATTTGCCGATTCTCTACACCTACGGTTCGATCGTCGTCAGCCGAAAGGCCTTCGACAAACTCGACCCCGCGGACCGGAAGACCGTCCGAGAGATCCTGGGCCGGGTTTCCTCGAGACTCGATGAACGAACCCGCAGCGACAACGAACAGGCTCGCAAGGCTCTGGCCAAGCAGGGCATTGAGTTCCTCACCGTCG
Source organism: Holophagae bacterium (assembly GCA_030609785.1). GTDB lineage: Bacteria > Acidobacteriota > Thermoanaerobaculia > Thermoanaerobaculales > Sulfomarinibacteraceae > DAOWGJ01. The sequence continues at coordinate 110 of JAUWTC010000328.1, read as the reverse complement.
ATGCCGCAAAGCTCGAACAGTGGCACAGGGTCGGAGTCGACGCAACGGACTCGCTCCGAAAACAGGGCGCGGTGCCGTCGAATTTGGTCGAGGAGGTGCTTCGTCACATT
>JAUWTC010000369.1 GCA_030609785.1 Holophagae bacterium | reverse complement strand
TCAACTCTGGCAACCACTCCTGCGGCGATCGGCAGCAGCATCAAGGTGGTCGCGGTGTTGGAAAGCCACATCGACAGGCCTGCCGTCACCAGCAAAAAGCCCCAGACCAGGCGCCGGGGCGAAGAACCGATCGTGTCCAACACAACCAGGGCCACACGTTCGTGCAGGTTGGATGCCTCGACCGCCAGGGCCAGGACAAATCCCCCGAAGAACAGAAAGACCATATGGTTGGCGTAGTTGGGCGTCACGTCCCGAATGCTCTGAACCCCGAGGAGAGGGAACATCACTATCGGCACCAGAGAGGTCGCCGCCAGTGGGGCTGCTTCCGTCACCCACCAGACGGCCATCCACAGTGCGATACCGGCGACCAGCTTGGCGTTGCCTTCCAAACCTCCGGTCGGCGCCAGCCAGACAATCAGGAACAAAGCCGGGCCGATCCACCGACCCCACCGGGCGCCTACCGAGTTGCCTGACCCGATCTCACTCATCGTCCGGATCCCACAGAAAGACTTCAAGATCGAGCGAACCATCGATCTCGCCGTGGAGCCTTTTGCCGAATGAAGGCGGTGTCATGGTTCAAGGGTAACAGGGGGGGAAGGGGAAGGATGAAGGATGAAGGATGGACCGAACATCGAACGTCCAACGTCGAACGTTCAACTTCGAATGAAACACAGCTATGCCCCAGGTTACCCTGGCGGTCTCTTCTATTTCCGTTTTCACTCTTCTTATCTTGGCGTTCTTCGCGTCTTTGCGGTTCAATCTTCTTCTTGTCTTTCTTCCCAGCGTCCCAGCATATATCCGCGCTACCATGGCATCCCGATGTTCGCCCATGTCGCCATTCCCCGCAGTGCTCCGGAGCCTCTGGTCTATGCCGTCCCAGAGGCCTTTGGCGGCGCCGTTCAGGTGGGCATCAGAGTCCGGGTGCCGCTGAGGCGGCGACAGGCGACCGGCGTCGTCATCGAGGTCTCCGAGACTTCAGGCATCGAAGGCGCATCGATCCGCGAGATCCTCGAAGTGCTGGACGAACGGCCTCTCCTCCCGGACCACATCCTGGCCCTGGCCCGGTTCATCTCGTCCTACTACCGCTGCCCGTTGGGCACGACCCTGGCGACGATGCTTCCCGCAGGCTTGCTCCGAGCCGACACTGAGCAGGCTGAGCCGACGCCCAAAGGTGCGGGCGCCGACCTCGAGGCGCTGCCCGAAAAGCAGCGCGCCATCCTGGCCGCACTGCTCGAACACCGCAAATTACCGGTCGCCGGGGTGTTGGCCAGAGCCGGCGCCGGTTCCCGCGCACCCCTCGATGCGCTGGAACGCCAGGGCCTGGTGCGCCTCGGCCGAAGCCGGCGCGACCGACCTCCCCGCTCGGAGGTCGGCGCCGTCACCCTCGTACCTGAGCCGATCGACGAACTTCTCGAACGGTGCGGCCGGGCGCCTCGACAGCGTGAGGTCCTGAAATGGTTGATCGATCACGATGGACCGGCCCTCGAGTCCGAGGTCTGCGCCGCCCTCGGGTGCACACCCTCCGTCATCAGGGCGCTGGAGACCAAGGCACTGGTCCATCGCTTTCGTCAGGCTGCCGCCAAGAAGCCACGCTGGTCCCTCGGCGGGAAGGACGTCCGCCACGAACTCAACTCAGAACAACAGGCCGCGGTCGACGCCGTGCAGGCGGCCCTCAACGACGGCCGGTACCAACCGATTCTTCTTGAAGGCGTCACGGGCTCCGGCAAGACCGAGGTCTATCTTCGGTGTCTCGAGGCCGCATTGGCTCAAGGGGGGCAGGGCATCGTCCTGGTGCCGGAGATCGGGCTGACGCCGGCGACCGTCGGAGCGGTGGAACGCCGATTCGGCTCATCGGTGGCGGTACTCCACTCTGCCCAAGCCGAGGGAGAGCGATGGAGGGAGTGGCGCACCATCCGGTCGGGCGACGCACGAATCGTCGTCGGTCCGCGTTCGTCGCTCTTTGCGCCCCTGGAAAAACCGGGCCTGATTGTCGTCGACGAGGAGCAGGACGCCGCCTACAAACAGCAGGAATCCCCGAGATACAACGCCCGCGACCTGGCCCTGGTCCTCGGACGCGACCTGAGCATCCCGGTCCTCTTATGCTCGGCGACACCCTCGGCCGAGGCGGCATACCTCGAGAAACGCGGATTGGCACGGCGACTGCAACTGACACAGCGCGTCGGCGGCGGCGTGCTCCCGAAGGTTGAACTGGTCGACCTGCGCCAGGAGCCGCCCGAGCCGGGGGAACAGGGCCGAACGCTCTTCTCCGCTCAGCTCAAGGAGGCAATCAGCGAGACCCTCGAGGCCGACCGCCAGGTCATTCTCCTGATGCAACGACGAGGCTGGGCGCCTATTCTCCTGTGCCGGGATTGCGGCAACACGCTGGAGTGCCCCGACTGCTCGATCTCCCTGGTGGTGCACCGAAGGCGGAACAATCTGGAATGCCACTACTGCGGTCACAAGGCCGGCGTTCCCACGGCCTGCCCCTCATGCAACGGCACCCTGCTCGACGCCGTCGGCGCGGGAACGGAGAAAGTCGCCCACCACCTCGGTCACCTGTTTCCCGAGATCCCGTCGGCGATCCTGGACCGGGACACGGTCCGCCGTCGGTCCGGCCTTCAAGACACCCTGGGGGCCTTCGCCGACGGGCGAGTTCGCATCCTTGTCGGGACGCAGATGGTCGCCAAGGGTCACCACTTCCCCAACGTCACCCTGACCGGCGTCATCTCCGCCGACGCCCTGCTGGGCCTGCCTGATTTCAGGGCCGGCGAACGGACCTTTCAGTTGCTGACGCAGGTTGCCGGGCGCTCGGGCCGCGGCGCCGAACCCGGCCGAGTGATCATCCAGACCTACCACCCGGAACACCCCGCGGTACTCCACGCGGCCGGCCATGACGTCGCGGCCTTCACCGAGGAAGAACTGCGCTTCCGGCGTGCCTTCGGCTACCCTCCGGTAACCCGTATGGCCCTGATTCGATTCGAGTCGCCCTCGATCGACCAGGTCCGTCGGGTAGCGGAGGCCGCCGGTCGCAGCTTGCGACCAACCCCGGAAGGCGTCCGGGTCCGAGGGCCGGCGCCATCACCGATGGAGAGGCTTCGCGACCGGTGGCGGTGGCAGATCCTGCTGACCGCAGCTGATCGTCCACCCCTGCGGCAGGCCCTGGCTCGGGTGGAGAGCCTGAGCCTCCCGTCGGACGTCCATCGCCTGATCGACGTCGATCCCCTCTCGACTTTGTGACACGGCAAGACCAGGCAGAGAAAAACACAATTGAACCGCAAAGAACGCGAAGAGCGCGAAGCAAACGCAAAGAAGACAGTAAAAGGTCATCCGGGGTCCGGCGATTTGAGAGGGGTCCGGCAGAGAAATGTTACGCTGATCCGGTATGGACGCACGGTCATTCGTCGATTTTCTCATTCGGGAGAGGGTTGTCCCCGCCGACAGGAAAAATGTAATCATCGAGGCGACTTCGATCTCCGGAGACCGTGTCGACACCGCCGTTCTTGACCTGGCACTGACCGGTGAAGCAACAATGCTGTCGGCACTGGGTCAGTTCACCAAGAGCCGAACCGTTCAGGCCTCGGACCTCGCCTCCGCCCCCCCAGAATTGACCAGCCTGATCCCGCCGCGTCTGGCACGGAGATTCGGCGTCATCCCTTTCAGGCGCGACGGCAAGACCCTGAGTGTCGCCGCCCTCGACCCGGGGGACCT
>JAUWTC010000124.1 GCA_030609785.1 Holophagae bacterium | reverse complement strand
GGATCGAAGGGTTCGTCGCCCAGGATCGATCGATTGATGGAAATATTCGAGGTATAAAAACAGGTGAAGGGTTGGTCGGCCCCCGAAGTCATATGGTCATAGCCGAATTGGTGTCCCTCGAAATTGACCATTTCCATGAAGGGCGTGACCGACATTTCCTGCCTGTACCAGTCGGTGAAACCAACGACGGCAGCCGGTTCCTGAAGTGCCTTGTGCCGCTCGACGTGAGCCCGAATCAACCCGGGCTCGGGAATAATGTCATCACCGAGGAACAGAACGAGGTCTTCTTCGACCAAGGCGAGGGCGTTGTTCCTGGCCCTGCCCTGGCCCTGGTTCTCCTGAGTGGCGATCGTCAGGCGGATGTTTTCGGAGTGAAGGTCCCGGTAGTGTTGGAGGGCCTTCCACGTCTCGTCGCCCGAGCCGTCGTCCATGACGACGACCTGGAGATTCGGCCAGTCCTGGGCACGGAGAGCGTCCAGGGTCATGACAAGGACCGGCCAGCGCTTGAAGGTAGTGATGACGACCGAGACACCTTTGGGCACTACCGGCGGTCGGGGTTGGTCGGGCCTGAAGGCAACCAGGCGAACGGCGCCCCCGAGCCGTCGGAAATCCCAGTTATTGAAGATCTGATGTGGCCTGAAGGAGGGTGCCCGGAGTCTCAGGGAGATGTTGCCCTGCCCATCGGCCTGAACCCCCTCGAGTCGGACCGTCTGCCATACCTCTCCGGTCAAAAGGGTCGAGACATCGATGCCGTTGGCTTCGACCCTAAAGCTGCCGCCCCGAACCGCATCTTCAGGGACGTGGATATCCACCTCGACTGCACCGTTTGCGCCGGGCGCCACCTTCAAGCCGCACCGGGCATCGCCGCAGAATGGACGGACCTCTTCCTGGTCGATTGGGTGGGAGGGGTACCAGCCGGCCCCGAGACGGCCGAGAGCGGAGAAAAGGCCCGGTCTCAGCATCGGTGTTTCGATCCAGTGATCTCTATGGGCTTCGAGGTTTCGAATTTCTGGATTCGGCGCCGGATAGGGAGACGGGGAAATGAACCCCCGACGGAAGAACTCGGCATCGCCAAGACGGCGCCTGCGCTGGATCCACTGCCGTTCCCTGAGGGTGCTGGGTAGTTTGAGTATATTCCACGAGACGACGTGGGCGGTGTGTCTCCATGCGCCCATCCCAAGCCACAACTTTGCCAAGCCCTTGAAGGCCTTGAGGATGTTGATCGGCTGATAGTGTTTGAGGATCGATCGCACGTTGTGGCGGCTGCCCATGCGTTCTCGCCACTCGAGACCCCGGGCGGAATGGGTCGTACCTCCGAAGTGGTGGCGAACCACCGAATCCCGGCAGACGACGACGCGGCGGCCCAAGAGCCACAGACGCCAGCCGAGATCGACGTCTTCGTGGTACATGAACATCTTCCGGTCGAAGCCGCCGACATCGAAAAACTCGTGGGTACGCATCAGCATGGCGGCCGCCGTTGGGAAGAAGACGTTCTGCACCGCCTCGATGTCGTGATCCTGGTCAACGGGACAGCCGTAGTGCCGGTCGAAGCCGTATCCGAGTTTGGACATGCCGCCGCCGCGCCCGTTGAGAATGTCGGGATGTTCGAGCAGCCGCAGTGTCGAACACGCGGCGGCGATCTGAGGGTCGAGGCACAGGACGCGCACCAGTTCGTAGAGCCAGCCCGGTTCGACAACGGTGTCGCTGTTGAGGAAGGCTGCATAGCCGCCGCGGGCCGCCAGCATTCCCTGACGGTTGCCCTCGCCGAAACCTACGTTGGCTGCGATCTCGATGACGCGGGCACTGGGGTGATGTTCAGCCAGCCAGGTCAGTGAATCATCATCGGAACCGTTGTCGACAACGATGATCTCGATATTGACGTTCTTGCTCTGGACAAGGGAGGGGAGACACTTCTCCAAATGGTGGCGTCCGTTGTAGTTGACGATAATCACCGAGACCAAGGCGGCTCGAGTCGGTTCGTTCTCCAATTCTTGTTGAAGGGCTGCTTTCCGGAGATTCGCCTGATCGAGATGGCGGTCAATCTCCTGCCGCTCGTTCAACAGCGCCTCAAGACGCCGCTCGCGATCAATGACACCCTCTTCGAGGTTGCGGTTGCCTCGCTCGAGATCCTCGACGCGCTGTCGCCACGCAGAGGTCTCTCTGGCGACCTCCGATGGCAGTACTTCCGCCTTTGCGTGATACTGCATTCGGCTGAGGGTTTCGGGCGAGAGGAGGGACCAGTGTTTCTCGTAGACAGCCGTCCGGCCTCGGTGTTGGAGTGCCTGACCACCCGCGCCCGTAATGAAGCCGTCTCCGAAGATCCGATACCGCGCGACCTCGAGGTCGACAAAAACAAAGGGCAGGGACCGGGAGAGCCTGAGGAAAAGGTCCCAATCTTCGAAGCACTCCAGGGCCTCGTCGATGCCGCCAATCGAACGGACTTCTTCCAGCGGCATCAGACAACCGATGATCGGGATGAAATTCTCGAACAACAGTGCATCCGGATTGAAAGGGGCGCCGAAGGTGTGAAAGGGTGATCCCGCCCCAGTGTCGGGGTCGATAGAATAGGCGGTGACCTTGCCGTAGATGACGCTTCGGTCCGATGGAGCGGCCGCCAGGAGGTTGGCGATACCGCCGCCCAGCCAGACGTCGTCGTCGTCCAGGAATGCCAACCAGGGTCCGGTGGCCAATTCGATCGCACGGTTCGCCGCCGCACAACGGCCCTGGCCGGGTTCCAGACGTTCGTGGATGATCTCCAGCTGATCTTTGAAGGGCGTCACGACGTCGGTGACGTCGATGCCGCCATCATTGATGACGATGGCCTCCAGAGGTCGGTGATTCTGGGAGGCAAGGCTTTGAAGGGCTTCCCTCAGGAGTTCGGGGCGATCCTTGGTCCGGACAACGACGGAGACACGCACGGCCGGACAGGACGTCTGTTCGATTTTGGGCTCCGTGTCGGGCGTCGGCAGCGGGGAGTCTTGTGGATCTTTGATCCTGGGGTCGCCCTCAAAGGGGGGCGAGTCGGGCGAGGGAGGTGGTAGTGGTAGTCCGACCGGATCGGCGTTGGGGCCCTGTTGGGCCGCCCATGCGTCAACATCGTGTGCGGCGATGAAGACGGGGTCGACAACGAAAAATGCCGCCGCCCGTTTGACCTCGGGACTCAGCGTCAAACGACGGGCGATGGCGACCGCGTCCAGCACCTCGAGGTAGGGCTGGATGTCATTTTGCGAACTGAAGGACTCGGACGCGTGCATCAGGGCGGGCCAGTCATCGGTGACGTCCACCAGGGCGTTGGGGCGCATGAAGGCAGAAATCTCGTAGGTTGCGAGGCGGAATGTCGGGGGGAGCGAGGCCAGCCGACCGGGTTCTTGAAGAGTCCGGTACACGGCCAATGCCATTGCCCGATGATCGGGGTGGAGTTCGGCCGGAGAGGGAATGGCCAGCAGTTCCGGTCGGTAATGGTCCAGGGCTTGTTGGATGTACTCGAGGAGGTCGGGATCCGATGGAGACAGGCTGCGATCGTCAAAGGGCCAGAACTCCGGCGCCGGTGTCCCCAGACGTCGTGCGGCCTCCCGACTTTCCTCCCGACGTGTTTCCGGGTTGCCCTGGGCGATGCCGTTGGTAGCAACGATCACGTGAATCGTTGCGTCGGCTCTTACCGCTTCAAGGAGGATCGGCCCGCCACCGAAGATCTCGTCATCGGGATGCGGTGCCAGGACCAGCAGGGGCGAACCCGAAAGACGGGTCGTGGTGTACGGGACCAGCTCCGCCTCCTGCCGCATTCGTGCATCCTAGCAGGGAAACGAACATTCAACGTCCAACATCCACCGTTCAACTTTAAAGTACGCGCCCGAGGGCGGATTGTGGTGGGACGAAACGGCCGAGGCTCAAGGGCTGCAAGGGCCCACGGGCAAGAACGCCGATACCGCTGGCAACGAACGTCAACCCCCCAATACCCGGCCTCCCAAAACGCGAACTTCGACGTTGAACGTTGAACGTTGGACGTTGAGCGTTCTGTCAGCCTGGTTTGCTCCATCGGGTCATTCATGATGGAATTGCGGCGTGGGTGCGATTACTGACAACCGACATTTGAACCTCTTCGTCGATTTCGACGGGAGGCCGGAGCGAGACCTGGGTCTGGAGACGGATTTTCTTGACCGTGCATCGTCCGGGTTTGTTTCACTGTTTGTCTATTCCTGGGCATCGCCCGTGATCGTCCTCGGGTACGGCCAGAAGATCGAAGACATTGATCTGGACTGGTGCCGGAAGGCGGGAGTTCCAGTGTATCGAAGGATGACCGGGGGTACTGGTGTCGTCCACCGGCGGGATATCGCGGTCTCACTTTTCCTGCCGAAGGAGCACCACTGGGCCGAAAAGATCACCGGACTCTACACGCTGTTCCTCGGGGCCCTTGCTCCGGCTCTGGAAGCAGCAGGCGGATCGGGGCGACTCAAGGAGAATCCCCACAAAGGCGGCCGGGACCGGTCACCGATTTGTTTTGAGGATCACCTCTCGGACACCCTTGTTGCCGATGGTCGAAAGGTCGTCGGATGCGCGCAGGCCCGCAGGTCAAGAGCCGTTTTGATCCACGCAGCCGTTTCTCTCAATCTTGCGGTGGACGTCTATGCCGGTGCGTTCAGAGTGTCAGAGCGCCGGATCGAAGAGGGCCTGGGCGAGGCGGTACCTGGTGGGCATGCCGAAGAGGTTGCGCCCCATGTAGTGACCGCACTGGCGAAGGCATTGGGGATGAGCGTGAGGCACCAGGCGCTGCCCGATCCAAGCGAGCTCGCATCGGGAATATTCGGCTGAGTTTTCCGGTTTTCCACTGCGAATAGGATATTGGGACGCCCGAAGACTGATCGTGGCGGCCTTTCCAATGCCTGATCTGAGCGATTCTGGCGGATGAGATGTGCCAAGTCCTTGAGGCTCTGGTGCTTGAAAAAAACGTAGGCATACCTGTTCGTCTGTCGAGGCTTTTTGAGAGTGCCCAGGGCCCAAGGAGTTGGTGCAGATCGCCGATGAGAATCGCTCAGTTTAGGCAAGACAACAGGGGGGAATATGCCGCGCACAACAGTGTACGAGGCGGTGACGCAGCGTTTGGAGATACTTGACCTGGATGGTCAGGTCGACGCTGAGTTGATGCCTGAGCTCGATCCCAATCGGATCATTGAGTTCTACCGCAACATGGTCCTGATGCGTGCTTTCGACAACAAGGCGCTCAAGCTGCAGCGCCAAGGCCGCATGGGAACCTGGCCGCCGATCCAGGGTCAGGAGGCGATTCAGGTTGCAACGGCCATGGCGATGGAGGAAAGCGACTGGCTGATTCCGGCGTTCAGAGAGCAGGCAGTGATGGTTCTGCGAGGCATCCCCGGCCACGTCATTTATGCCTACTGGGCCGGCGACGAGCGCGGTTCTGCCTTTCCCGACGGAGTTCGATGCTTCCCGATTGCCGTTCCGGTTGGTTCGCAGTGGCAGCACGGCGCCGGAGTTGGGCTCTCTCTCAAACTTCGAGGTGAACAGGCCGCAGCGGTCGTCTTCGGAGGCGACGGGTCGACGTCCGAAGGCGATTTTCATGAAGGAGTCAACGCTGCCGGCGTCTTCAAGACCAACACGGTCTTCGTTATCCAGAACAACCAGTGGGCGATTTCGGTGCCGCTGTCCAAGCAGACCGCTTCGGAGACCCTGGCCCAAAAGGCCCACGCCTACGGTGTCCCGGGCATCCAGGTCGACGGGAACGACATCTTCGCCGTTCATGTGGCCGTGACCGAGGCACTGGAACGCGCTCGGGCGGGCGGTGGGCCTACCTTGATCGAGGCCGAGACCTACCGTCTTGGCGATCACACGACAGCCGACGACGCCAGCCGGTATCGCTCGGAAGAAGAAGTTGAACAGTGGCGGGTGAAAGATCCCATTCCCCGGTTGCGCAAATACCTGGAGGCAAACGGTCTCTGGGACGACGAGAGGGAGAAGAGTCTCGAAGACGAGGCCCGGGAGTGGGTTGATGCTCAGGTCGAGGCCCTCGAGGCCATGCCGCCGCAGCCCCCCGAGGCGATCTTCGAATATATGTACGACGAAATGCCGCCCCACCTCGAAGAGCAGATGGCGGCGCTCAAGGCGGAGGTGGAGGGATGAGTGGCGCAACGCAACGCCTGACGATTGCCCAGGCCGTCAGAGACGCCATGCGGGATGAAATGCGCCTGGATCCGACTGTTTTGGTGCTCGGGGAAGACGTTGGTGTCGACGGAGGCGTTTTCCGCGCCACCGACGGTCTGATCGAGGAATTTGGTCCCGAAAGGGTGATCGACACTCCGCTGGCCGAGAGCGGCATCATCGGTTTGTCGGTGGGACTTGCCGCCACCGGGTTCCGCCCGGTCGCCGAGATTCAATTCATGGGCTTTGTGTACCCGGCGATCAACCAATTATTTTCCCATGCGGCGAGGATGCGCAACAGAACGCGGGGCCGAATGACGACCCCGATGGTGGTTCGTATGCCCTACGGAGGCGGAATTCACCCGCCTGAGCACCACTCGGAGAGCTACGAGAGTCTGTTCCTCAATACTCCGGGTTTCAAGGTTGTAGTGCCCTCAAACCCGTACGATGCAAAGGGTCTGTTGATCTCCGCCATACGCAGCAACGACCCGGTGCTCTTCATGGAACCCAAGAGGATCTACCGTGCCTTCCGGGAGGAAGTGCCGGACGAGGCATATACCGTGCCTCTTGGCTCGGCGTCGATCGCCCATACGGGAGACGATGTCAGCCTGATCGCCTGGGGTGCGATGACCAGGGTCTGTCATGACGCCGCCGAGGTTCTGGCTGTTCAAGGTATTTCGGCCGAGGTCGTAGATCTTCGAAGCCTCAACCCTCTCGATCGCGACACCATCATCGGAAGTGTCGTCAAGACTGGACGGGCCGTCGTGGTGCACGAGGCCCCGAAGACCAATGGTTTTGGTGCTGAGATCATCGCTCAGATCAACGAGCACGCCTTGATGCATTTGGAAGCCCCTGTGCAGCGGGTCTGTGGGTTCGACACAGTGTTCCCCTTGGCGCACCTGGAGAAACTCTACCTGCCGAATAGAGATCGGGTGGTCGCGGCAGCGAAGAAAACGATGGAATATTAAGGAGTTCGTCGATGGCGTTTGTGTTTAATTTCCCGGATGTGGGAGACGGAATTCACGAAGGGACGGTCGTTGAGTGGATGGTGGCTGAAGGCGATACCGTTGCTGAAGATCAGCCCTTGCTCAAGGTCGAAACCG
>JAUWTC010000053.1 GCA_030609785.1 Holophagae bacterium | reverse complement strand
CCTAACGTAACCTCGAGGGCAGGGGGTCGAAATCCGGTCGAGGTGCGAATCGACCGGCGATCAGCATTGCCTCATGGCCTTTCCACTGGTAATCGAGGATGTGGATCCTGGGATCGACCGGCACCGGTTCGTCCCCACCGTCGTGAAGGGCCCGAACTTCGTAGTGGAGGTGGGGCGCCGTCGACCAGCCGGAATTGCCAACGGTTCCGATGGTCTGCCCTCGTTTGACGTCATGACCGCGCTTGACTGAGATTTCATCCAGGTGGGCGTAGATCGTCAGGTAACTGTCCCCATGGCGAATGACCACGGCGTTGCCGTATCGCCACCAGCGTGCGTTTCGGCGTAGGGGGAAGCGGCCGGCAAAGATGATGCGCCCGTTGCCGGCCGCCATCACTGGGGTTCCTTGGCGAGCCGCCAGGTCCAAACCGGCGTGGAAATCGCGGCCGTTGGTGAAGGGAGAAATTCGCTCCCCAAAAGGGCTGGTCAGTACGAATTCTCCGGCGGTGATGGGGCAGATCGACGGGACCGTCAGTACCAGGATCTGGTGTTCCTGGGCGAAGGCGGTCAACTCGTCGGCCAGCGACAGCAGGGCGCTGGACTCGGTTGAGAGCGCAACGCCGCGGTCCAGCGCCTCGTGTGCCGCGGGCTGATGGACCACAAATGGCGGGGGCAGGATTGTCCCGCCCAATCCGGTCTCTTCCTGGTCGGTCCCCAGGATCAATGAGATCTGGCGTTGCAGTGCCCGTATTTGCTCAGTTCTCTTCGTCAGTGTTTCCAGTGAGGCCACCCTGCGGGACAGGATCTCGTGATGCAATCGGTTGAGGTGCGCCAGCCGACCCTGCTCTGAGGTCAACAGCAGACTCTGAAGACCCAGTGGCGCCAAAGCCAACCCAGCGATCACGGTGATGGTGACGACGACCGCGGCTGCCGTGAGCCAGCGGGCGCCGGCCCGTGACAAGAAGAAGTAGCGGACCGGTTTGCGAATGTCGGCGGGGTGGAACTGAATCTCGAACATCAGCTGCTGATCGGAACCTTATCACGAAGGGACGGATCTGGGATACAAACACAATTGAACCGCAAAGACGCAAAGACCGCAAAGGGAACGCAGAGAAGGTGTTGAAATTAAAACCCTTAGCGCTCTTTACGTCTTGGCGGTTCAAGATTAGACCGATGGGTTTATCGGTGCCAGTTCGCCATCCTGGGTGGTCTTGCAAGCGCCTGGGCTGATCGCTCCCGGCTTCGCCGAGTTAGGAATCCTCTTCGAGGACCGACAAGAAGGTCTCCACGACCGCTGGGTCGAACAGGGTGCCGGAGCCTTCGCGGAGATGGGTGACAGTCTGCTCGGCAGACCACGCTTTGCGGTAGGGTCGATCCGACGTCAAGGCGTCCCACACGTCGACAACAGCAAAGATCCGTGCCGGCAGCGGGATGTCTTCAGCCTCGAGGCCCTGTGGATAGCCCGAACCGTCCCACCGTTCGTGGTGGCTGCAGGGGATGGCCAGGGCGGGCCGGAGGTAGTTGATTCGGGACAGCATTTCGTAGGCGTGGATCGGATGGCGCCTCATGATGGCCCACTCTTCGTCGCTCAACGGTCCCGGCTTTCTCAAGATGTGGTCCGGTACGGCCATTTTGCCGATGTCGTGCAGCAGTGCCCCGCGATGGAGGTGGATCAGCTGATTCTCCCTGAATCCCATTTCCTTGCCGATCTTGAGGGTGAGATCGGCCACCCTTCGGGTGTGGCCTTCGGTGTCGCTGTCGCGAAGTTCCAAGGCCCTGGCCCAGCCTTCCAGAGTTTCCTCGTACGCCTGTTTCATTTCCTTGTTGGAGCGCTCCAGCATTCTGGCATCGAGGAGGACCTCCTCGAGCAGGCGGTGATTCTCGATGCCGGCTGCGATCTGGGCTGCGGAGATCTTCAAGAGGGCTATCTCCTGGTCCGACCAGGTTCTTTGAGCCTTGCAGCAGTCAAAGCCGATATAGCCGTACCAGTCGCCGGATACGAAGAGGGGAATCAACAGGAGGGACTTGATCGCGAAAGGCGTCAGCCGTGCCCTCTCAGTCTCCGGCATGTCCAGAACATTCGCTGCGATGATCTCCCCGGCGCCGAGGACTTCGACCCAGCGGCCCAGGCCGTTGGCCTCATAGGGCAGGTTTCGGTGTCCCGCGTCTTTCGGTCGCGCGGGGGCGCTCTCTCGTTCCCATCCAGCAACACTGGAACACGCCAGTTCGCCGTCGCTCGAGGTTTCGTTGGCGAAGATATAAGTCCGGCTGACGCCGGCCGTCTCTCCCAACAAGCGTAGAACTTCCGGCAGGAACAGCAGGACGTCCTTTGTTTCGATCATCAGAGCGGAGATCTCGGCCAGACAACCCAAGTAGCGCCCTCGGGATTCCAATGCGTCCTGAGTCTTCTTGGATTCCGAGATGTCCCTGGCCACCGCGACCATTTCCACCGGGACGCCGTCGGCGTTTTTCAAGACCGTGGTGGTCATCAGGGTGGGGAACTCCCGCCCTGTTCGGGTGATGTGCCCGACCTCACCCTGGTATCGTCCGGTCTTGCGAATGATCTCGTTGAACGGTTCGACATCTTCAAGCATCTGGCGCTGGGAATGGAAAACCGAGAGATTGGCCCCGATCAGTTCCTCCGGGCCGTACTCGTGCATTCGGGCCCACATATCGTTGACGTAGGTGATCGTACCGTCGAAGGTCGCAACCGCGACCCCTTCCCCGACCTGACCGACAACCTTGGCAAGGTGTTTGATATGGCCGGCGGTGTCATGTGTTTCCATAAGGCTAGCCTCCAGTATGCCAGATCATGCACCGATACGTCTCCAGTTTGCGGTTGGGAAGGCGTAGGGTTCAGGGATCGGGAGGCAGGGAATAGGGGATAGGGAATAGGGGTAAGGGAATAGGGAATAGGGGTAAGGGGCGCGCCCGCTGGCGGGAAGAGTGTCAATGCCGACAAGGCGGCCCCTAAACCCTAAACCCTAACCCCTCTGTGGGTTGTGCAATTCCTAATACGCCAAGTTAGAATGACTCATGTTTACCCAGATTCAGATTTCGGAAGTGGGCGGTCCAGAGGTCATGAAAACGGTTGATGTCGAGCTGGGCGATCCCGGTCCGGGCGAGGCGCTCATTCGCCACACCGCGATCGGCCTCAACTACATCGACACCTACCACCGGACCGGTCTCTACCCGGTGGACCTCCCCAGTGGTTTGGGTATCGAGGCGGCCGGGGTTGTCGAAAGTGTCGGGCCCGGTGTCACCGAGGTCGGGCCCGGGGACAGGGTTGCCTATGCCGGCGGCCCGGTCGGCGCCTATGCCCAGGCCCGGGTGATGCCGGTAGCTCCGCTGGTCCCGCTGCCGGACGAGATCAGTGATCTGCAAGCGGCGGCGATGATGATCAAGGGACTGACCGCCCAGTATCTTCTGCGGCAGACCTTTGTCGTCAAGTCGGGCGATATCGTATTGATCCACGCGGCTGCAGGGGGTGTTGGTCTTCTGTTGTGTCAATGGGCCGCTCACCTCGGCGCCACGGTGATCGGGACCGTCGGCAGTGACGAAAAGGCCGAACTGGCTCGGGCTCACGGATGTCACCACGTGATTGTCTACACCAGGGAGGACTTTACGGAGCGGGTCCGGGAGTTGACCGGCGGCAAGGGAGTTCCGGTGGTCTACGACTCGGTAGGAAAGGAGACCTGGGAAGGGTCCCTGGATTGTCTTCAACTTCGAGGCCTGATGGTCAGTTACGGAAATGCCTCTGGGCCGGTGCCTGCCTTCGAGCCGGGCGTGCTGGCCCTCAAGGGTTCACTGTTCGTGACCCGACCGACGCTGTTTTCCTACGCGGCCACCCGGGTCGAGCTCCTGGCGATGGCGGAGGAACTCTTCGCCGTCGTTCGCAGCGGGGCTGTCAAGGTCTCCGCCAGGCAGACATTCCCGTTGGCCGAGGCCGCCGATGCGCATCGTGCGCTCGAGGCGAGGGAGACGACCGGGTCGACGGTGTTGATGCCGTAGGATTCGCTCCGCGAATCCTCACCCCAACTCCGGCATCCTCCAGGTCGGCGTGTACTCGAAGATCAGGCGCGTTTGGATGTGATCGACCTCCGAACGGGTTGTAAACGAGTCCAGCGCCAAGTCCCGCAGGTGGTTGGAATCCCTGACGGCGACATGGACGAGATAGTCGTCTGCGCCCGTGATGTGGAAGATGCCGCGGACCTCGGGGAGATCCGTCATGTGGTCGTGAAAGCTGTCGACCATCTTGCGCATGTGGTGCTTGAGCCTGACCGCGATGATCGCCTGGAGTGCGACTCCCAGGGCTGCAGGATCGACATCGGCGTGGAAGCCCCGAATCGCCCCTGAATCCACCAGTCGGCGAACCCGCTCGAGGCAGGTGGAAGGCGCAATGCCGACTGTTTCCGCAAGGTCCTTGTTGGTCATCCGTGCATTCTTCTGCAGAAGGCCCAGGATGTCGAAGTCGATTCGGTCAAGTTCGGAATAATTGGCCATAGACAGAATTATATTTTTCTCCTTGAATTATGCAAGAATTTTCTTCTACACTATGGCCTTGAGCGGAATTTAACATTGAAAGAGGGATCGGCCGCATTTCCGCTCCTCTCCCCGATGCCGGCCCGTGACACGAGGAGGAATGATGAAGTTCGCATTGCTGTCCGAAGCCGACCACAAGGCCATTGACGTCCTCAAGGCACACTACGGTGGGGCTGCCGCCATCGGCGCGGCGATCACCGAAAAGAGGAACTTCGAAACGCGGAAGAGGATCCTTGCCGAAAAGGGTTTTGGTGAGATGATCGCCGATGCCGAGCGCCTGGTCGGTCTGTTTTCGAAGGCCGGTGACTACGAGCAGCAGATTGGTTTCTCGGCGGATGAGAACAAGGGTATTGCGACGGCACAGGTTTCGGGCTTCCAGGGAGCGCCGGTGACCCACTACGCCATGAAGCGCTTCGCCGAAAGCGCCGGCAGCGAAGAGCCGTGTTGGGTGCCCTCGGAGATGATTTCGGTCGTTGCCTTGACCGAGCGCTACGTCTACTCCGGTGATCTGATGGCGACCCTGTGCATGGGCGAGAACATCATGAAGGCGTCGAAATTCTGCAGCACCAATCTGATCGGAACGCCGCTGCCGGAGGAGCGTTTCGCCTTGGTGGAGCAGGTGACGGGCAAGGCCTTTGAGAGAGTCGATCTCGGTGATGGCCTGTCCCAGATCGTGCTGAAAAACATGGGGACGCCATTCGGCAATCTCGGTGGCGTTGAGGTAGCCAACGACAACCATCTGGTCTACCTCGACGGTGTCATCCGTGCGGCGATGGAGACCGGCAACGACTTCTTCCTCAACCCCTCGTGGTCCTCGATCACCGCCGCGTGCTACTTCGGGCGTGACATTCCCAATCTGGACTTCAAGGTCTCGATGCTGCTTTCGACCCAGAATCTGATGCAGTTCCGCATGTTGCTCAACATCATGAGCGCCTATCTGCGGGACGACGGCACGACGCCGATTTACGAGATCAACATCGGCAACGGCGTCTCACCCGAAACCTTCATCCAGTGTTCCCGGGAACTCGATGCCAGCGGTATCAAGGGCGTCAGCCTGGCGGCCCACTTGCGGATCAATCCCGACCTGGGCATTGAGGGTTTCAACTGGACCGACGAGGCCTTCGAGGTTCTGGAGAGCGGCACCAATCTGACCTTCAAGTACGAGAGCGACGGCACCGCCCGCGAACTGGACACGATGGGCGCCTACTTCCTCCCCGACGACGAGAGGAACGAACTGGCGGAGAAGATTGGCGCGGTCATCTATTACAAGGCCCTGCGAGCCTCGAAGGACGGCCGCGACATGATGCGCAAGGGGATTCGGACCCGCTTCGGGGCGAGTTCGTATTAGGGGCTTTCAGCTATCAGCTGTCGGCAGGAGCAGGACCATGAAGAGCCACAAAAAGGCACAAAAAGGCACAAAGAAAGAAGTAGGAAGAGACGCCGAGACGGTGTCCGGGAGCGCGGGGCTCCCGCCCCGCATGGTGGCGCTGGGAACATTGCAAGAGGCTCAGCTATCGACCGGAAGATGCGGGAGTCGTTGAGGGGGCAGTGATGAAATCGGATTGGAAAAGTCGATTTGCGGCAAATGTCCGGGAGTTCGAGGGTTATCCGATCGGTAAAACGATCAAGTATTTGACGGATCCGGAGATCATCTCCCTTGCCGGTGGCCTGCCTTCGCCGGACGTCTTCCAGCGCTCCGAGGTCCGCCTGGCATCCGAGAGAATTCTCGAGGGCAACATCGACCGCATCATGCAGTACTCGCCGATCCCCGGAGAGGCGAGCCTCTGCCGGGCGGTGCTCGGCTTTCTGGCCAGGGATGACATTCACATCGACGAGGAAAACCTGTTGATCACGACCTCGGGGCAGCACGGGCTGGACCTGACGGGACGGCTCTTCCTCGAAGAGGGTGATGTCGTCCTGGTCGACCGGCCGACCTTCGCAGGCGCCCTGGTTGCTTTCTCGATGCAACGGCCCCGGTTCGTCGGCGTCGACATCGAAAGGAATGGCTCTGACGTTTCGAGCATGCGGGTGCAGCTTGAACAGCTGTACCGCGAGGGATCGACGCCGAAGTTCATCTACGTCGTACCGGACTTCCAGAACCCTACAGGCATCACGATGAGCCTGGCCAAGCGTGAGGCCCTGCTGGATCTCAGCTACGAGTTCGACGTGCCCATCGTCGAGGACAGCCCCTACCGGGATCTGCGCTACCAAGGTGAGACGATCCCGGCAATCTTCACCCTCGATCAAAGGCGCGAAAGTGACCACGTCATCGGCCTCTACACCTTTTCCAAACTCTTCTGTCCGGGCATGCGGGTAGGCTTCAATATTGGGCCGGCAGCGGTCATCACTCGGATGACCCACATCAAGGAAGGCAACATCCTCAATACGCCGAAGTACAACCAGGACATCTGCACGGCGTTCTTGGAAGAAATGAACTTTGAGGATCACATCTCGCACTGCCGCGCCTACTATCGCGAGAAGTTGGCGGTCTTCCTCGAGACGATGGAAGAGCATTTCCCGCCGGAGATGGGCGTGACCTGGACACGGCCGGAGGGTGGACTGTTCCTGTGGGTCACATTGCCCGAGCACATCGACACCGATGAACTCTTCTTCGACGCCATCGAGCACAAAGTGGCCTTCGTGCCCGGCGAGCAGTTCTACGGCGAGAATGCAGACTGCAACCACATGCGTATCAACTTCTCGTTCGTCAGCAAGGAACAATTGGCCGAAGCCGTCAAGCGGCTTGCGGCGTGTATACGGAAGAGGCTGTAGGAATCAAAAATGGATAAAGGACAGGAGGATTCTATGCGTTTACTTTTCGTTGGATTTGGGACTGTGGCCCAGGGGCTTTCGGAGCTTCTGATCGAGAAAAAGGATGAACTCAACCGGAAATACGGACTGGACTGGACCGTCACCGGCATCGTCGACATGCTCAAGGGCTCAGCGTACAGCGCTGATGGCCTCGACCTCGAGGCGATCATGGCGATGGTTGCTGCCGGCAAGTCCATCTCGGACTGCGCCGACGGCTGCGACTGGGATGCGCTGACCATGATCGAGAAGGTCGATGCCGACGTCATGCTTGAGATGACCTACACCGACATCAAGACCGGTGAGCCGGCAACCGAGCATTGCCGGGCCGCTTTCAATCGCGGAATGTCCGTGACCACGACCAATAAGGGCCCCCTTGCCCTCTTTTCCAACGAACTGGAAGAGCTTGCTGCAGCTAACGGCGTGGACTTCCTCTACGAGGGCACGGTGATGGCCGGGACGCCGCTGCTCAATCTGCTGCGGGAAACCCTGGCGGGATCCCAAATCACCGAGATGCAGGGCATCCTCAACGGTACGACCAACTACATGCTGACCGAGATGGAGGGTGGCCTGGACTACATCGCCGCTCTCCAACAGGCTCAGGATCTTGGGTACGCTGAAGCGGTGCCCGATGCCGACGTCTTGGGATGGGACGCCCTGGCTAAGGTGACGATTCTCGCCAATACCGTTTTCGGCGCCTCCTTGAGCCCGGACGATTCGCCCTGCGAGGGCATCACCAACATCACGCCTGAGCAGATCGAGGCGGCGAAGGCCGCCGGCAAGCGCTACAAGCTGATCGGCCGCGTGTGGCGCGACGGTGATGTGGTCAAGGGCTCGGTGTCACCGCAGCTGATGGACCTCAGCCATCCCCTGGCGGGAGTGTCCGGTGGAACCAACGCGATGACCATCACCACCGACACACTGGGTGACGTCACGATCGTCGGCCCGGGCGCCGGCCGTCGTGAGACCGGGTTCTCGCTGTTGATTGATCTGATCCACTTCGCGGCGGGGAGTGCCTCATGAAAATGCTGCTCGGAAAAGAGTGGGTGGAGCGCGACGAGACCATTGACGTTCGTGATCCCTTCGACAACTCCCTGATCGACACCGTGCCGTCGGCTTCCGACGCCGACGTCCAGATCGCCTTGGCGACGGCCTACGCCGCCCGGGAGACCGCCCGTAAGATGACGACCTACGAGCGCTCGCAGGTGCTCTTGAAGACAGCTGCCATCGTCGCCGATAACCTCGAGGATTTCGCCCAGACGATCGCCCGTGAGGGCTCCAAAACGATCAACGAGGCCCGCGGCGAAGCCAAGCGCACCGTCAACACCCTGACGATCTCCGGTGAAGAGGCCAAGCGTCTCTTGGGCGAGACCATCCCCTTCGACTCCTTCCCCGGCGGCGAAAATCGTCGTGGCTACTTCGAGCGGGTGCCGATCGGCGTCGTCATGGCGATCACTCCGTTCAACGATCCCCTCAACCTGGTCGCCCACAAGCTGGGACCTGCGATTGCGGGCGGCAACGCCGTCATCCTCAAGCCTGCAACCGTTACTCCGCTGTCGGGCCTCAAACTGTGCAAGGCCTTCATGGAAGCGGGACTGCCCCCTGGTGTTCTCCAGTGCCTTACCGGTCATGGTGCAGTTCTCGGTGACGCCCTGGTTTCGGACAAACGTGTGCGCATGGTCAGCTTCACCGGTGGCCTCGAGGCGGGACTCCACATCTCCAACCGCTCCGGCCTCAAGAAGATCGGCATGGAGTTGGGTTCCAACTCGCCGGTCATCGTCTGGAAAGACGCCGACATCGAGTGGGCGGCCGAGACCTGTGTCTCCGGCGCCTTTTGGGCTGCCGGCCAGAACTGCATCGGCGTGCAGCGGATTTACATTCACCGTGACGTCTACGAGCAGTTCCGGGATGATTTCGTCACGCGCACCAAGGCCTATCGCATCGGCAACAAGCTGGACGAGGCGACCAACATGGGCCCGATGATCACCGAGGCCGAGGCCGTCCGGGTCGAGAAATGGGTTGCCGAGGCCAAAGAGCTTGGCGCCACAGTACTCGCAGGCGGCGGGCGCTCCGGAGCACTGATGGAGCCGACCGTGCTGGAGAACGTGCCCGAAAACGCCACCATCCACCACGACGAGGTCTTCGGCCCCGCGGTCAACCTCTATCCGGTCGACACCCTGGACGAAGCGATCGCCAAGGCCAACAGCGTCGACTTCGGCCTGCACTCGGCGGGTTTCTCCAACGATGTCACCGTCTGCCACCGCATGGCTGCCGAACTGGACTCCGGTTCCGTGATCATCAACGACTCGACCGACTACCGGCT
>JAUWTC010000364.1 GCA_030609785.1 Holophagae bacterium | reverse complement strand
GGTCTTGACGGCGCCGCCGGGAAGGTCCAGCGAGGAGAGCCGAATGGCGTTGGCCACCTGCTGGAAGCTCAAGCCGTAGCGCCTCAACGATTCTTCGGAGACTTCGATCGAAATCTCGTAATTGCGAACCCCGCTGACGTCGGCCTGGGAGATGCCCTCACCGGCGGTCAGATCGTCGCGGATGTGTTCGGCCAGGGCCTTCAGGGTCTTTTCCGATGCATCTCCGGACAGCGCAACGGTGATCACCCTTCGCCGGGTGTCGGCCATGGCGACCACCGGCTTCTCGGTCTCCTCCGGGAAGGTTTCGATCCGGTCGACGGCGGCCTTGACGTCGTCGAGGACCTCCTGGTCATCGGCGTTCTCGTACAGTTCTACGGTGACGGTGCCCAGGCCCTCCATCGCTGCTGACCGAAGGCGCTTGATGCCCTCGATCGAGGCGATCGCCTCCTCGACGCGAATGCACACGCCCTCTTCGGCCTCGGCCGGGGTCGCACCACGGTAGGGGACCTGGATGTTGATTGTGTCGGTGTCGAATTCGGGGAACACCTCGAGTTTGGTCTGAAACAGCGACAGGGCGCCGGCAACCAGGATGCCGACCATCAAGAGGTTGGCTGCCACGTGGTGGCCGGCAAACCACGCCAGGGGACCACGTTCGAAATTCACGCGTTGCTCCCTTCGGAGGTTGCGGTCTCAATGGTCCTGACGACCATGCCGTCGGTCACGGCGTCGAGTTGGCTGATAACCACGAGGTCGCCGGACTCGAGACCTTCGGCGATGTAGGCTGTGTCCAGATCGGTTCGAGCGGTTGTGACCGGGACGATCGTGAGATTCTCCCCCTTGACGATCCAGACTACGTCGCCTTCATGAATGGCGTGTCGAGGTACGGCGACGACATGATCGAGGTCGTGACCGGAGATCTCGACTTTGACGAAGGTCCCAGGCAGGAGCGGGAGATCATGGCCGTTGGTCCGGAACGGATTGGAAACGGCAATGACGACGGGAACCATGCGGGAGGTCGTGTCGACCCTGGCTTCCATTCGGACGACCTCGCCGGACCAGGTCTGGCTTATTCCGCCGAAATTGGCGATGACGAGGGCTGAGGGTCCCTTGATGCCGGGTCGGGTCGGGACCCGGAACCAGGCCAATTCGCGCTCAGCCAGTGGTACGCGTACCTCGGCCACGGCGGTGCCGTAAACCGTTGCCAGCTTCTTGCCGATCGTCACGTACTGGCCGAGATCGACCGTTTCGCTCTCTACGATGCCGTCGAAGGGTAGGGTGATGGTGGTACGTTCGAGGCTGAGGCGTGCGACGGCCAAATCCGCCTGTGCTGCGGCCAGTTCGGCCTCGGCCTGCCGAACCTGGGGTTCCCGGACAACCAGGCCGGAGTTGGGTTCTTCGCCAGGGTGGATGGCGTCCCATTCCTGGAGGGCGACCTCGGCTTCGGCCTGTTCGCGTTCGACTGAGACCTCGGCTCGGGCCACTGCCGCTCGAGCGCGTTCGACGGCTAATTCGTAGTCCCGAGGTTCGATCGTCAGCAGTGCCTCACCGGCGCGGAAATGGCCTCCGGCGACCAGGCCGGGATGCATCGCGATCACTCGGCCGGCAACCTGGGGAACGATCTCAACGGTGGTTTTTGCCCTGACCTCGCCATGGCCGCGGACGATAGTCGAGATTGTCGTCGGTTGTGCGGTGATCACCTCGACCAGAGGGCCAAGGACCGGTTTCTGCTGGCGCTCCGGAGCCCGTCGCGACGAAGCGAGAATGAAGGCTGCTGTGACGCCGAGGATCAGGATCGCGATCGGTGCGGTGATTTTGAGGGTGCGGCTTTTCATGATGACACCTTTGTTTCGGTCGATTTCGGATTGGCGGAAGGACGTCCTGTTGGTATGCCTTCGGGTGGAGCATCGGGCTTGTCGGTCTCGGTTTGCGGCAGTGTCCAGTCTCCACCGAGGGCCAGGAAGAGGTCAATTCGAGTGTTCCAGGTGTCGGCCCTGGTCGTGATCAGGGCCTCTTCGGCGCTCCTCAGTCGCCGCTCGGTTTCGAGGACTTTCAAAAATGCTTCGACTCCTCGGCTGTAGCGTTCGCGAGCCAGGCTGTCGGCGGAGTCGGCCTCGGCCAGACGACGTCGTGTGTGCTCGAGTCGCTGCTGGTTGGCTTCGTCGGCGACCAGGGCGTCTTCAACCTCTCGCAGGGCATTGAGCACAACGCCGGCATAGGCGGCGCCGGCGGCGTCGGCCCTGGCCCGGGCGGCGTCGATCTCGGCTCTTCGGGCGCCACCGGCAAAGATCGGTCCGACCAGACCGGCAACTACGTTGTAGACCACCGAGTCAACGTCCAGGAGGTCGCCCAGCGAATCGGAGGACGAACCTGCCGAACCGGTCAGGGTCAGGCTTGGGTAGAGGTCCGCAAGGGCCGCACCGATGCCGTAGGTCGCAGCACTGAGTTGCATTTCGGAACGGAGGAGGTCGGGTCTGCGGTCAAGCAGGGCGGCGGGCAAGCCGGCGGGGACCGGACTGAGGTCGGGCAGTTCGGGCAGGGTGTCCGGCAACAGGGGGCCGGTTCCCGGCCTCTGCCCGACCAACACGTCAAGGGCGTGGCGGGCCTTCTTGACCGAGGCCGCAATCTGGGTTTCGGCCGCACGGGTGGCGGCGAGGTTTTCTCGGGCGAGGTGGAGGTCGACAGCCCCGACGAGGCCGGACCGGTAGCGCCTTTCAACGGTCGCCAGGGTCCTCTCCCAACTGGTCCTGATCTCCGTGGTGATTTCTTGGGCCCTCTCGGCCGTCGCGACCTGAACTCGGGCGCGAACGACGCCTGCGATTACAGAATGTTCCACGGTTGTCCGTGCGGCTTGTTCGGCCAGGAGGTTGGCCCATGCTGCTTGTCGAGTTCGCTTGAGCTTTCCGAAAAGGTCGACCTGATAGGAGACGCTGATTCCGTCGGAGTAGGTGGTTGAGTAGATGGTCCGCCGACCCATTTCCGGCAGGACGAACGAACTCTTGGCGCGGGTTCCCGTGACCTGGTAGTCGACCTTCGGCCAGAGCGTTGATCGGCTCTGGCCCCACGCCGCTTCAGCCTCGAGGAGTCTGGCCGCGGCGACCTGAAGGTCCGTATTGTTCTCGAGGGCCAGTTCAACCAGTTCGCTCGTCGTTGGATCGCCGAACCGGGTCCACCACGGGGCCAGGTCGGTGGCGGGGGTGGCGGTGTTCTGGGCGTTGACGAAAGTCGCAGCGGTGTCGGCAGCGGTTTGGGGCCTTTCGGCATCAGGCCCGAGAGTACATCCGGCCACGGCCAGGGCGATCGTCAGGAGGGGGAGTGCAAGTCCGCGCATCAGGAAGCCTCCACTGGGGCAGCACATGCTCGAATACCGGCTGCAGAGAATCGGACGACGTGTTGGATATGGTCACTGAGGTCGGTGGGTACCAGAGGTGGACCCTCGGGGTTGGAGAAGAAGGGGAGTCCCTTGAGAGTGTGGAGGAGCTGCCCGACGATCGACATCATGCACATCCTGGCGGTCATCGGATCGAGGGGCGGCCCGGTTTGTTCCAGACCTTCAGTCGTTACCTGGACCATCGGTCGAATGAATTCCTCGAGAAAGAGGCCCTTGGGAAGATGGTTTCCCGTCATCTCGTTTGCGAAAAACGACAGGAGCAGTCGGCCCCGGCTGCCATCGACCAGGGGTTCCAGAAAGGCATTTGCGAAACTCTCCAGAAAGTACTCCAGCGTGGGGTTGGAAACGGCGCTCAT